>NZ_JARUXD010000027.1:0-41132 GCF_030433875.1 Curtobacterium sp. PsM8
CCCCACCAGCTGGTGGGGAGCCTCCCGTCCGTCGTGTGGTCGGGTCGACCACCCGGTCGCGTCAGCCGCGCTCGGTGTCGTCGCCGACGTCCGACCGGCCGTCCTCGTCGGCGCGGCGGCGCGGTTCGTCCGTCACCGGGCCGTCGGCGGAGTCGCCGGCCACCTCGGCCTCGAGGCGTTCGCGGATCTCGGCGCGGTAGCGGGTCCGGCGGATGCGTCGGGTCATGTCGACGACGAGCAGGATCGTCACGATCGCGACCAGGGCGATGGCGACGAAGCCGGCGACGCCAGGCGTGACGTCGACGTCGGGGACGCCGCTCGGGCTCGGGCTCGGGGTGGTGGCGGCCAGTACTGCAGCGATGGTGCTCACGCGTGCGCGTCCTCTTCGGATGGGATGCCTGCGAACAGGTCGGACTCGGGGAGCTCGGTGGGGACCCGGGACTCGACGAGCTGGTAGTCCTCGGTGGGCCAGACCTCGGCGAGCAGGTCGTTCGGCCAGTAGAAGAACGGGCTGTCCGGCGGCACCTGGCTGGCGTGCGCACGGAGGGCGTCGTCACGGGCGTCGAAGTACTCGTGCACGTCGACGTGGGACGTGGCGAGGTCCGGCCGGTCCGCGAACCGGGCCACCCACTCGCCGAGCTGCTCGAGCAGGGGGTTCTCCGGCTCGCGCTCGCGCAGGGCGTCGTGGAAGGCGGAGAACCGACGCGGGTTCATCGTGCGCTCGTAGTACAGCTTCGCGACGGACCAGGCCGGGCCGGCTTCCGGGTACTGCTCGGGGTCGGCGGCGGCGTGCCAGGCGGCGACCGAGACCTCGTGCGTCCGGATGTGGTCGGGGTGCGGGTAGCCGCCGTTCTCGTCGTAGGTGACCAGGACGTGCGGACGGAAGCGACGGATCACGCGGACCAGTGCCTCGGTACTGTACTCGAGCGGGACTGTCGAGAAGGTGCCCGGACGGACGGTCTCGCCCTTCTCGGCGTCGGGCAGACCGGAGTCGTGGTAACCGAGCCAGATGTGGTCGATGCCGAGGGCTGCCTGCGCGGCGGCCATCTCGGTGCGTCGGAACCCCGCCATGTCCCGGTGCGCCCGGGCCTTGGCGGTGTCGGAGAGCTGCTCGTTGAGGATGTCCCCCGCTTCACCACCGGTGCACGAGACGACCAGGACCTGGGCGCCGTCGGCCACGTACTTCGCCGCCGTGGCCGCTCCCTTGCTCGACTCGTCGTCGGGGTGGGCGTGCACGGCCAGCAGACGATGGGGCACGGCGATCCTTCACAGCTCACGGACTTGCGGTCGCGGGTGGCGCACGGCGAGCGTGAACTACCCTGGGATCAGGATAATCACCCCGGGAGCCCCGAACTGTCCGATCAGCACCACGCCCCAGCAGGCGGAACCGCACGCGGCACGTCCACCGTCCTCGACGGCCGGACGTCACTCGACGACCGGTACGGACGCAGTGCGGACACCCGGCGCCGCGGCAAGCTGCTGGCCGTCGTGATCGCCGTCGCCATCGCGGTGGTGTTCGCCGTCTGGGTGATCTGGGCGGGCCCCGGTCAGACCACGCACGGGCTCGACACCGACGACGTCGGGTACGAGGTCCTGTCCGACCACAGCGTCGTCGTGCACACCCAGGTCGCCGTCGACCCGGGCACCAGCGTGCAGTGCGCGGTGCAGGCGCTCGACAAGTCGTACACGATCGTCGGCTGGCGGGTCGTGACGCTGCCGGCCGAGGAGCAGCGTGACCGGTCGATCTCCACGCAGGTCAACACGACGACCCGGGCCGTCACCGGGTTGATCCACTCGTGCTGGGTTCCCTAGACTGCTCGGAATCACGGATCGAGACCGGCCGCCGGCCGGTCTCGATTCTTTTGCGCCACACGCTGTGACCGGTCCCGACCGCCACGGCCGAAGGGAAACGACATGAGCAACGACACGCAGGGCACCTGGCTGACCCAGGAGGCGTTCGACCGTCTCACCGCCGAGCTCGAACAGCTCTCCGGCCCGGCCCGCATCGAGATCGCGAGCCGCATCGAGGCTGCCCGTGAAGAGGGCGACCTCAAGGAGAACGGTGGCTACCACGCCGCCAAGGACGAGCAGGGCAAGATCGAGGCCCGCATCCGCGCCCTCACCGAGCTCCTCAAGCACGCCACCGTCACGGAGGCGCAGTTCGACGGCACCGTCGAGCCCGGCACCGTCGTCACCGCCACGATCGCCGGGGACGCGTCGACGTTCCTGGTCGGCAACCGCGAGATCGTCGCCGAGGGCTCGGACCTCACCGTGTACAGCCCGGTCAGCCCGGTGGGTGCCGCGATCGTCGGCCTGCGCGCCGGCGACTCGACGACCTACACGGCGCCGAACGGCAAGGAGATCGCCGTCCAGGTGACGAACGTCGAGCGCTACGAGCCGTAGGCACGAGCCGTAGGGCCTCACATCCAGCCCGGCGTGCGGCGCCTCGCCCACGCCGGGTTGTTGCGCGTTCGGGGTCGTGTGCGCCCGCGCGAGTGGTCACGACACCCCGCTCACCTCCGCCGACTGGTCACGATGTGTCGCTCTCCGCGCTCCAGATCGACGGGACGTGACCAGTCGGCAGCCCGGCTCGGCGAGTCCCCCGCCGGTCGGCGCCCGGGGACTGGGGACCAGGGAGCAGGGACCAGGGACCGGTGACCGGCGACTGTCTGGAGGCTCGACCAGCGTCCGCCAGGTCGGCACGCGGCTCCCGTCCAGACCGCGGGGCCAAGCCGGACCGGCCCTGCCCTGCACCGAGCGGTCACGACGCACCGGGGACAGGCCGCCGACTGGTCACGTTCTGTCGGTCCGAGCTCTGCAGACCGACGGAACCTGACCAGTCGGCAGCGCACGTGCGGCGGGTGCGATGGTCGGCACCGCACGCACGGCGGGTCCGAGAGTCGGCAGCGAACGCGCGGCGGGCGCAACAGTCGGCACCACGGCGGGAGCGCGGGGCTCACAGTCCGTCGCTCACCGCGCGGGCAGGGCGTTCCAGACGTGACCCCAGGCCGCCTCGAACGCGACCGCGTCCACCCTGCCCGCACGCAGCGCGTCCTCGAACGCCGACAACGCGTCGAGGGACACCGCGAACAGGTGCACCTGGCCGTGCACCTCGGGTCGGCCGCTGCCGTGGAACGTCGTCACCGTGAGCGACCGAACGAGCGGACGCAGCCGCCGCGTCATCGACCGCAGCACGAGGAACCCGAGCGCGTACAGGGCGAACCCGACGAGTGCACCGAGGACGGGCGCCGAGGTCCAGGCGACCGTGGCCGCTCCCGCCACCACGACGCCCGCCAGCGGCCACGCGTGCGCGAGGCGCAGCAGCAGCCGTTCGTGTCGGTCGGTGCCGGGCGGGTAGACGACGAGCGTCCGGGTCTCCCACATCGTGCGGCCGACCGGTCGGACGTCGAGTCGACCCCAGCGATGTGGGCCGTCGACGATCCGGGTCCGGACGCCCTCGACGGCCGTCATCGCGACGACCAGGCGGAGACCGGAGCGGAGACCGCAGTGGAGACCGGAGCGGAGACGACGGGCGACACTGTCGACACCGCCGCCGCGACCCCGGTGCCGGCCACGACCTCCTGGCGGGCCACCACGACCTCCCGGTGGGTCAGCGCCCGCCCGCACGGGAAGCACACCAGGTCCCCGACCGCCACATCGGCCGGCACGACGAGCACCGCGGCATCCGCACCCTCACCGTCCGCCAGCGGATCACGCACGACCGCCGTCGCCCGGGGCGCCGTGGTCCGTCGTCCGATCAGCCGCGCCTCGTCGAGCACCGCGCACGCCGGCAGCACCGCGTCGAGTTCCAGCACCAGGCCGCCGTCCGTCCGCCGCACCCCGGTCACGGCGGCGACCGCGACGCTCATCCCGCGCGGTGTCCAGTCCCGCGAGCGGTAGCGGGGCGGTGCCTCTTCCGCCGTGTGCACGCACGGGGTACCGGCGACGTCGGCCAACCGGGCCATCGACACGGCACTGATGCGCACGTCGTCAGTCGTGGGCTCGGTGTGCGCCGGCCAGGCCGACGGGTCGAGCGGGTCGGGGATCGAGGCACGGAGCGACGGGAGGATGGCGGTCAAGGTCATGCCGACGAGCCTCACCCCGGCAGCACCCGTGCGGGGCACTCCTCACGGCTCGCTGACGCCCGGCGCGCGGATCCGTGCGCTGCACTGACACGGCCGACCGGGAGGCGCGTGGTGCGCCCGACGCGCGCCGAACGTCGGAGCCGTGGCGGGCCTCCAGGACGTTCCGGGTGTCCCGGGACCGCGCGCGGAGGGCCCGTCAGTTGATGAGCTGCTCCGGACGGAACCCGGCCTCCTGCAGGCGGGCCATCACCTCGTCGGCGTGGTCGGGGCCGCGCGCCTCGATGGACAGGTCGAGTCCGACCTCGTTGATGACGAGCCCCTGGCCGTGCCGGGTGTGCAGGACCTCCACGACGTTCGCGCCGGCGTCCGAGATGATCTGGGACACGCGGGCGAGCTGCCCGGGACGGTCCGGCAGCATGATCCGGATGCCGATGTAGCGCGACGCGGCGACGAGCCCGCGGGTGATGATGCGCTCCATCATGAGCGGGTCGATGTTCCCGCCGCTGAGCAACACCACGGTCCGCCCGGTGTCGTGCACGGCGCCGGACATGATCGCGGCGACGCCGACCGCGCCCGCTGCCTCGACCACGAGCTTGGCACGCTCGAGCAGCACGAGCAGGGCCCGGGCGGTGTCGTCGTCCGAGACGGTGACGACCTCGTCGACGAGGTCCCGGATGATCGGGAAGTTCATGTCGCCCGGACGCGCGACCGCGATGCCGTCCGAGATCGTCGGCGAGGTCGTGATCGTCAGCGGCTCCCCCGCGGCGATGGACGACGGGTAGGCGGCGGCGTTCTCGGCCTGCACGCCGATGACCCGGATGGTCCGGCCCTGGCGTTCGGCGAGGCCCTTGACGGCGATCGCGATGCCGGAGATGACCCCGCCACCGCCGATCGGGACGACGACCGTGTCGACGTCGGGCACCTGGTCGAGGATCTCGAACCCGAGCGTGCCCTGGCCGGCGATCACGGCGGGGTGGTCGAACGGCGGGATGAAGACGGCTCCGGTGCGGGCCGCGAACTCCTTCGCGGCGGACAGCGCCTCTTCGACGGAGTGGCCACGGAGCACCACGTCGGCGCCGTACCGACGGGTGGCCTGCAGCTTCGGCAGGGCGACTCCGACCGGGGTGAAGATCGTGGCGGGGATGCCGAGCTCACGGGCGGCGAAGGCGACCCCCTGGGCGTGGTTGCCGGCGCTGGCGGCGACGACCCCGGCCTCCCGTTCGGCCTCCGACAGGGTCGACAGCCGGTTGTAGGCGCCGCGGACCTTGTACGCGCCGGTGCGCTGCAGGTTCTCGCACTTCAGGTGCACCGGGGAGCCGAGCAGCCCCTCGAGGAACTTCGACGTCTCCATCGGCGTGACCCGGGCGACGCCGGCGATCGTCTCGCGCGCCGCTTCGATGTCGGCGAGCGTGGGGATCGGCGATGCAGTCGTGTCGGTCACGGTCCCATCATCGTCGGTCGCGGAGCGTCCGGCTGTCACGTGACGCTCAGTTGGTGCTGGCGGTGCCCGGCTCGGCGGCCGGACCGTCGTCGGAGCCCGGCGCCGGGACGTCGTCGCCGACCTGGTGCCGCCGTCGCCGCAGCTGGATGCGCCCGTGTTGGCCGCGCTTCGGGGTGGCCTCGAGGACGTGGTCGGAGTCGAGCCCCCGCCAGCGCCCGCTCGCGATGGTCGTGACCATGGCGTTCAGGGTGGCGATGAGCGGGACGGCGAAGAACGCACCGGAGATGCCGGCGAGACCGGAGGCTGCGGTCACGCCGAGCACGACGGCCAGCGGGTGCACCTTGACCGCGTTGCCCATCACGAGCGGCTGCAGGATGTGGCCCTCGATCTGCTGGACGAGCAGGACGACGCCGAGCACCAGCACGGCGGCGAGCGGCCCGTTGAAGATGAGCGCGACGAAGACGGCCAGGAAGCCCGTGACGATCGCGCCGACGACCGGGATGAACGCGCCGAGGAACACGATCGCGGCGATCGGGATCACCAGGGGCATGCCGCCGAAGAACAGCCCGACGATGAAGGCGCCGAGGCCGATGCCGACCGCGTCGACGAACGCGACGAAGATCTGCACCCGGATGAAGCTCGTCAGGGTGATCCAGCCGGCGACGCCCGCACCGTCGACCGTCGCCCGGGCCTTGCGCGGGAACAGCCGGACCGTCCAGCGCCAGACGTTCTTGCCGTCGATGAGCAGGAAGATCGTGGTGAACAGGATGATGAACAGCGCCTCGAAGACGTGCGTGGCGCTCGACCCGGCGCTCGCGACGCCGGACAGGATCGTGCCCGAGTGGTCCTGCACCCACTTCGTGGCTTCATCGAGCCACTGGTTGACGTCTTTCTGTGAGATCCCGAATCCGGAGTTGAGCACGAACTGTCGGACGTTGCCGTACTGGGACACCGTGCGGTCGCGGAGGGACGGGTACGAGGCGATGATCTGGTCGATCACGAGCCACACCAGGGCGGCTACCGCGGCGAGCCCACCGAGCAGGCTGATGATCACCGCGAGCCACTTCGGGACGTGCCAGCGCTGCAGCCGGTTCGAGATCGGCACGAGCAGCGCGGAGATCACGACGCCGATGAGGAAGGGGACGAGGATCTCGCTGAAGATCGTCATCAGCCAGATGAAGAGGGCGATGACGCCCGCGACGACGAGCACGCGCCACGAGAACGCCCCCGCGATGCGCATGCCGAGCGGTACCGAGTCCTCGACCACGGGGTCGGGATGAGTCTTCTTTCCCCATGCCATTCCGCCACTGTATCCACGCGGAACCGGGGAGGTGCCGGTCGCGGCATGCACGACGTCCGACACGGGGCTGATCCGGGCGTCGGCGGGCCTCGGTAGCGTTCCCGTCATGGTCAGGACCACGCTCTCCGCCGACGAGGCCCGCCGGGTCGCCCTGGCCGCGCAGGGGTTCGGCCGGGCGCCGTCGACCGGTTCGACCGCCCTCGCGCCGACCCGGGCGGTGTCGGCCGGTCTCGCCCGACTCGGGGTGCTGCAGATCGACTCGGTGAACGTCTTCGAGCGCAGCCACTACCTGCCGCTCTTCGCTCGACTGGGCCCCTACGACAAGGGCGCCCTCGACCGGTTGACGCTGACGCAGCGCAGCCCGTGGATCGAGTACTGGGCGCACGAGGCCGCCTTCGTCCCCCGCGACGACCTGCGGCTGTTCCGGTGGCGGATGGACGCGTACCGACAGCGCGACACCACGAACCCGCTGCGCATCGCCGGGGTGGAGCGGACCGCTCGGGTCCGGGCCGAGCTGCTGACCCTGCTCGCCGCCGAGGGGCCGATGCCCGCGAGCGCCGTCGAACACGAGTCGAACGTCCGACGGGGTCCGTGGTGGGGCTGGAGCGACGTGAAGCACGGACTCGAACAGCTCTTCCGCTGGGGCGAGGTCGTCAGTGCCGGACGCGCCGGGTTCGAGCGGGTCTACGCGCTGCCGGACCAGGTGTTGCCGTCGGGGTACTTCGAGGCCGCCCCCGACCGGGCCGACGCCGTGCGGGAGCTCGTCCGCCGTTCGGCCCGTGCCGTCGGTGTCGGCACCCGCGCGGATCTGGCCGACCACCACCGGCTGCGCTCCGACGACACCGCTGCCGCGATCGCCGAGCTGCAGGACGCCGGCGAACTGGTCCCCGTCACGGTGCAGGGCTGGCGTGACCGTGCGTGGATGCACGTCGACGCGCGGGTGCCCCGCCGCGTCGAGGTCGACGCGGTGCTCAGTCCCTTCGACCCCGTGGTGTGGTTCCGTCCCCGGGCCGAGCGGCTGTTCGGCTTCCACTACCGGATCGAGATCTACACACCAGCGCCGAAACGGGTGTTCGGCTACTACGTGCTGCCGGTGCTGCAGGACGACGCCCTGGTCGGCCGGATCGACCTGAAGAGCGACCGGCAGCGCGGTGTGCTGCATGTGCGGACGGCCTGGCACGAACCCGGGGCGTGGATCGACGTCGAGCGGTTGGCACTGCTGCTCCGCCGGACGGCCGCCTGGCAGGGGCTCGACGGGGTCGAGGTCACCGACCGAGGGACCGCGGCGAGTGCCCTGGCCGCGGCGCTCGGAGTGGTGCCGATCGGGTGACCACCGATCGGGTGACTGCCGACCAGCTGACCGCGGGGCGGATCGCTAGAACTGCACCCGCGGCGGTTCGGCGATCGCAGCCGGTTCGGCGGTCTCGAAGAACGGCGCCTGGGCGACACCGCGACGCTTCGCGATGCTCGAGGCCGGGAACGACTGCACCTTCGTGTTGAGCTCGCGGACGCCGCCGTTGTAGTGCCGGCGGGCGGACTGGATCTTGTCCTCGGTGGACACCAACCGCGACTGGAGCTCGAGGAACGACTGGCTGGACTGCAGCTGCGGGTACCCCTCGGCGATGCGGAACACGCCCTTCAACGCCTTCTGCATGTGTCCTTCGGCAGCCGAGGCGGCGACGGCGTCGCGCGCGGCCAGGGTCTCGGCGCGGGCGTCGGTCACGGCCGTGATCGCCGACTTCTCGTGCGCGGCATGACCCTGCACGGTGTCCACGATGGTGGGGATGAGTTCGGCGCGTTCCTGCAGGTGGGCAGCGATCTCGGCCCAGGCGGTGTCGACGCGGTGCTGCAGCGCGGTGAGGGACTTCTGGCTCGACCAGAACCAGATCCCGATCACCACGAGGACGACGACCACAACGCCGATCACGATGAGTGTCGTGACGACTCCGGTGTCCATTCGGGCGTACTCCTTTGCGCGTCGGGCCGCAGTTGCATGCGGACCTCCGCAGCCCGCTGGGTGGGACCTCAGCGGTCCGGATCGATCCTACCGAGCGCCTCTGAGCGCCCTCGCCGAGGACCGATCTTCACGGCCGATTCCCGAGTGATGCACACCCGGTTCGCGGGGCGCATCCGGAACGGACCCGGACAACGACCCGGAACGGCCACGGAGGCGCGGAAGCGGGGCCTTCCTCCGCGCGGGGTGTTGACCGGAGCGCCCGGATCGCGTGGGATGGACAGGATGGACACGGCCGGGGACAACGTGCAGCACCAGGACGTCAGGGGTGACGCCCGTCGTCGACGACCCCGGAGGACCGCGGCACGCCTGCTCGTCGCGACCCTCGGCCTGACGCTCCTGCCCCTGGCGTCCGTCCCCGCCCTCGCCACCACGCTCCCCGGAGCCGAGACGACCACGGGCAGCGGCGCCACCACGGGCTCAGGCACCACGGGCAGCGGCGCCTCCGCCGAAGACGGCTCCGACCCGGGCACCAGCGACGCCGCGAAGCCCGCCCCCGTCTTCTCGAACCCCGTCCCGGCCCCCGCCCCCGGCGCTGAGGACGCCGCGAGCCCCGCCCCGACGACCTCCCCCACCCCGCCCTCCGGCGGTACCCCGACCGCGCCGACGATCGTCGACCCGGGGGACATCACCACCGCCCTCGCCCGCTTCTCCGGACGGGCGACCCCCGGGCACCAGGTGCGGGTCGCCGAACCCGCCGTCCCCTCGGCCTCGGTCTGCCGTGCCCTCACGAGCACCGCCGGCTCGTGGTCCTGCGTCGGGACGGTGCGCTCCGGCCCCGCGCAGGTCTTCACCGTCCTCGACACGACGGCCTCCGCCCTGCCGAGTGCCGACGCCGCTCCGTCGGACGTCATCGTGCCGCCGACCATCGACGCCCGACGACCCACCACGGGGACGGTCACCGGGACGGGCCAGCCCGGAGCCACCGTGACCGTCAGCCGGTCCGGTTCCACCTCGGTGCTCACCGCGGTCGTCACCGCTGCCGGCACGTGGACGGCCCGATGGGGATCCGGGGCGGGTGCCCCGGCCGACGGCACCGTCAGTGTCAGCGCCACCCAGACCGCGAGCACCGCCACCGGGTACCGGTCGGACCTCCGGAGCACCGCCTCCGCCGCGAGGACCCTCGTCGTCGACCGGACCGCGCCCGCTGCGCCTCGGATCACCGCGCCGGCCGGATCCGGCGCCGTCGGTCCTCAGCGCGTGCGCATCGCGGGGACCGCCGAACCACAGACGGTCGTCACCGCGTACGTCGACTCGACCGCGGTGTGCCGGGCGTCGGTCGCTGCGGACGGGACGTGGTCCTGCCGAGGCGCCGACAGCCTCCGCGCCGGGACGCACGAGGTCCGGGCGGTCGCGCAGGACGAAGCGGGCAACACCTCGGCGGCCGCGACCGCCACCACCTTCCGGGTCGCCGGCGACGCCTCCTCGGCTCCGCCGACCAGCACGCCGGGGGCGACCCCTGGCAGCGGAGCCAGCAGCGGCACCCCCGGTGGCGGGACGCACGGCGGTGGGACGCACGGCAGCGGACCCGGCAGCGCCGACGGCACCACCGGCCCGACCAGCGGGTCCGGCACCGGCCCGACCGGCGGCACCGGACCGACGGACGGCACCGGCACGGGCACCAGCGGCGACGGGACCCCCGGCAGTGCACTGCCCGGTGGAGGCCCGAGCAGCCACGCCGGCGGCCCCGACTGGACGGGTCCCGCTGGCGACTGGACCGTCGCGACCGGGTACGACCACGCCGTCCCCACCATCCAGTCCGCGTTCTCGTGGCGCACCCTCACCATCGCCGGCGGGGTCGCCGCCGCGTTCCTCCTGCTCGTCGCCGGCCCGGGGCGGGTCCTCGCCGGTGCCCTGCGCGGACGGATCCCCTTCGGTGCCGCCCGCTTCACCGGCCGGAACCGCACCCGCTCGGAACGCCGCCGCGGTGACGACGCCGTGGCGAGCTGGGTCACCGTCACGATCGGGATCGCCGTCGCCGGTCTGCTCGCCCTCCTCGGCACCGGCATCGCCCTCGAGGCCCGCTACGTCCGTCTCGCGATCGGCGTCGTCGCCGGCGTCGCGGTGCTCAGCGCCGGCGTCGTCCTCGCCACCCGCTGGACCGCGGGCGAGGACCGCCACACCGTCACCTACCGGCTCTCCCCCGGCCTGCTCCTCGCCGCGGTCCTGGCGAGCGGGCTGACCCGTGCCGCCGACCTCTCCCCCGCCCTCGTCGTCGGGGTCCTGCTGGTGCCGGTGGCCCGGACCGACCTCGACACCGCCGCCCTGCACCTCGGCCGGAGCGTCGCCGCCTGCGCGCGGAGCGCCACCTGGCGATCGGTCGCGCTGCTCGTCCTCGCGGTCGTCGGATGGGTCCTGCACAGCGTCACCCCGTCCGTCGGCTTCGCCGGATCGCTCGTCTCCGAGTTCGCCAGCACCCTCTGCGTCGGTGGCCTCGGCTCGCTGGTCGTCACGCTGCTGCCCCTCCGCGGGACGGCGGGCGCCGCACTCGCCTCGGTTTCCAGGCCCCGGTACGCGGCCCTCGCGGCGGTGGGTGTCGGTCTCGCCGCCGCGGTCTACTCCGGTGCGGCCGGCACGCACGTCCCGGTCGCCGCGATGGCGACCGGTGTCGGCGTGGTCCTGGTCGCGGCAGCTGCTGCCTGGGCGTGGCTCCGGTTCGACGGGGCCGCCGTCCGGTCCTGATCCGGGTCCGGTGCGGGCGGTGGTCCGGGCGGTCCAGTCGGCCGGGAGGCTCGACGCAGCCCCGCCACGGGCCTCCCGTCCGTCGTCGGCACCGTCACCGAGGCGTGTCCAGCGACCCGACCGGGCCTCCCGTCCGTCGTCGGCACCGTCACCGATCCGTGTTCGACGACCGGAGGGGGCCCGATTGCGCCGGACCGCCGTCGGCCGGGTCCCGGCCCGGTCGTCAGTGCGTCAGCACGCCGATGCGTTCGCCGTTCAGCGCGTCAACGTGTCTATGCGTCAGTGCGTCAGTACGTCAGTGCGTCGGGGGCGTCAGTGCGTCGGGGCCGAGCGGGCGAAGAGGCCGGGCAGGAGGCCGCCGATCTTCGTGCCGACGCAGAGGCTGATGAACGTCGCGAGCGGCGTCGCGAGGGCCCCGGCATCGAAGGTCGAGAGCGCGACGAGCCCGACCGTGCCCGGGACGAGCAGCAGGAACGCCGGACGGAAGGACACCGTCGCCGGGATGACGGGCACGATCCGCTCCAGTACGCGCGTGGCGACGAAGAGCAGTGCGGCGGCCAGCCCGGTCGCGACGACGCTGCCGCTGAACGGGGTCAGCCACGAGACGACCGCATAGGCGGTGACCATCACGACGACCGAGGCTGCGGTGAGCCGCCAGCCCGAGCCGAAGACCAGGCTGATGCCGGTCGCCAGGACCACGACGGCGACCCACGAGGCCCACAGTGGTGGCACCGCCTCCCACCCGGCGCGGTCCGTGCCGATGCCGGCGACCTCACCGACCAGGGCCGCCGAGGTCGGGTCGACGTGCAGACCCGTGACGGCGCTGCCGGCCGCGATGCCCGCCGCCATGAAGCCGAGCATGATCAGGCCCTGCATCAGTCGCGCCGACCCCGTGACGATGTCGGCCGCGGTGAGCTCGAGCAGGGCGTTGGTGATGAGCGCTCCCGGCACGAACACCGCGACCGGGGCGCAGACGGCGTAGAGGGGGACGTGGTCGAACCCGGTGCCCGCGGCCACGAGCCCGACGACCGCGGTCGCACAGAACGCCGCGAGGAACGGGACGACGGCGATGGCCTCCCGGAAGCGCCGGAGCAGCAGGCCGATCACACCGACGAGGGCGCCGACCGCCAGCGCGACGAGCACCGCCCACCACGGGCAGCGGAACACGACCGCCAGGCCGGCCGACGTCAGCGCGTTGCCGAGCACCCAGGGCAGCGGCGCCGGCGGACGGGTGCCCTGCCGGATGCTGCGGACCCGTGCGGGGATCTCGGCCAGGGCGATCGTGCCCCGTTCGAGTCCGAGGACCAGGCGGTTCGCCCGCGCGGACTGCCGGAACGACAGTTCGATGCCCTCGGCGTTCACGATGGTGGCGGCACCGGTGGCCGCCTCGCTGACGATCACCAGCGCCGGCAGGACGCCGATCGCCAGGCCGTCCACCCCGGCGGCGTCGCGGGTCTTCTCGAGGGCCGAGCGGACGTCGGTGACCGAGCTGCCAGCATCCAGCAGCAGGGCGCCGAGCGTGCCGAGGAGCATGCCGATCGGGACGGTCTCGCCGTCGATGACCTCGACGTGGGCCTCGGGGCGCCGGAGGGCGTCCCGGAGGTTCGTCAGCGCACTCCCGATCCCGACCACAGGGTCAGCGTAACGAGTCCGGGTGCCCGTCCGGTTCTCGTACCCCCGGTGGGACTCGAACCCACAACTCAGCGATTTTAAGTCGCGTGCCTCTACCGATTGGGCCACGGGGGCGCACGACCGCGGCCGGTCGGGCCCGATCAGCCTACCGACGCGGGAGCGGGCGGCCACCCAAGGGGTGACCGCCCGCTCCCGGACGTGCTCGAGCGCTCCGCTCGGACTGCTTACTCGGTCTTCGCCGACTCACCGGCGCCGACGGGCGCGGCTTCCTTCGAGACGTCCTCGGCGGGCGTCGCGTAGGCGGGACCGGCGGCGCCGGCAGGCTGGCCGGAGGCCGGGGACTCCGCTTCCGGAGCGGCCTCGACGGCGGGCTTCGGGCGGGAGGCCCAGGCCTCGAACGCGGCGCGCGGGGTCTCGCGGTCGTCGAGGGACGCGATGTCGCGGCCGAGGAAGAAGTTGCCGACCCAGTCGCCGACGACGCGGATCTTGCGCTCCCACGACGGCATGGCCAGACCGTGGTAGCCGCGGTGGGCGCCCCAGGCCAGGAAGCCCTTCATGGCGAACTTGCCGGACTGGAACACACCGATGCCGAGACCGAGGCCCGCGACGGCGCCGAGGTTCTCGTGCTTGTAGTCGACCGTCGCTTCGCCGCGGATGGTGGCGACGAGGTTCTTGGCGAGCTGCTTGGCCTGACGGACCGCGTGCTGGGCGTTCGGGACGCACATGCCGCCGACGCCACCGCCGGTGAGGTCCGGGACCGCCGCGACGTCACCGCAGGCCCAGGCGTCGGTGACGACGGTGTCCTCGTCTACGATGCGCAGGTCGGGCTGCACGGTGATGCGGCCGCGGGGCTCGAGCGGGAAGTCGGTGCCCTTGACCATCGGGTTCGCCATGACGCCGGCGGTCCAGATGATCAGGTCGGACTCGATGACCTCGATCGACTCGTCCTTGGCCTTGAGCTGGCAGACGCCACCCACGGCCGAGGCCAGCTGCGTCTCGAGGTGCACCGTGGCTCCGCGCTCTGCGAGGTTCTTGAGCACCCAGTGCGAGGTCTCGAGCGAGACCTCGGGCATGATGCGGCCCATGGCCTCGACCAGGTGGAAGTGCGTGTCCTCGAAGGCGATCTGCGGGTAGCTGCTGAGCAGGTCGGACACGAAGGAGCGGAGCTCGGCGAACACCTCGATGCCGGCGAAGCCACCGCCCACGACGACGACCGTGAGCAGACGCTGCCGCTCGGGGCCGGCCGGCATGTTGGCGGCCTTGGCGAAGTTGGTGAGGATCTTGTCGCGGATCGCGGCGGCCTCTTCGATGGTCTTCAGGCCGATGGCCTCGTCCGCGACGCCCGGGATCGGGAACGTGCGGGACACGGCGCCGGCCGTCATGACGATCTGGTCGTAGGACTCTTCCCACGGCTCGCCGAGCTCGGGGGTGATCGTCGCGGTGCGGTTCGCGTGGTCGACCTTGGTGACCTTCGCGGTGACGACGCGCGTCGACTTGAGGTGACGGCGGTGCGAGACCACGGCGTGACGCGGCTCGATGGAGCCGGCGGCGACCTCGGGCAGGAACGGCTGGTACGTCATGTACGGCAGCGGGTCCACCATCACGACGTCGGCTTCGCCCTTGCGAAGGTGCTTCTCGAGCTTCCAGGCGGTGTAGAAGCCGGCGTAACCGCCGCCGACGACGAGGATCTTGGGCACGGTTCGTGTTCTCCTTGGGGTGGGGTGAGCTGCTGGGAGGCTGGTCAGTTCTCGCCGCCACCCGCCCCGACTCCGGCGTCTGCATCCTCATCATATGCCCGGCATTCACACCGGGAGGGCGACCAGTCCGCGCGCTCCAGCGCGAGGTCGCCGATGGGGTTGACTCCGGGGCCGGCGGCGAGGGCGTGACCGACGAGCGCATGCAGGCACTTGACGCGGGTGGGCATGCCGCCCGCGCTGATGCCCACGATCTCCTCGACGTGCTCGATCGACTCGCGGTCGTCGAGGTACGCCTGGTGTGCGCGGCGGTACTGCTCAGCGGTGTCGGGGTCCTCGAGGAGGGCGGCCAGTTCGGGCATGACCTGGTTCGCCTCGAGGGTGCTGACCGCCGCGGTGGCAGCGGGGTGGCACAGGTAGTACAGCGTCGGGAACGGGGTGCCGTTGCCCAGTCGGGGCTTCGTGGACACGACCGTCGGGTTGCCGCAGACGCAGCGCGCCGCGATGCCGATGACGTCACGAGCGGGGCGTCCGAGCTGAGCGGACACCACCCGGACGTCGTGGGCGGTCGGCGGGTCGAACGGAGGGGTCGTCACGGGGACGTGAGCCTACCGGAATCCCGGCGTCGGCCCTACTTCGATGACGAGCCGCTGTCCGTGCTGCCGCTGCGCTCGAGTTCGCTGCGGGTCTCGTCGGACAGGCCCGCCTGCAGCACCGAGGACAGCATCGACTGCACCCAGTCCACCTTCGGGGTCTGCACGCTCGAGCTGACCGGCGTGCCGGAGTCCGTGGTGGGCGCCGGCGTCGCCGTGGTGCCCTTCTCGGCACCCATCACGAGGTAGCTCTCCTCGCCGGGGTACACGTAGAGCAGCCGGTCGCGGGCCTGCGCCTCGATGTAGGCGGGGTCGTCCCAGCGGGCCAGGTCGTGCTTCTTCTGCGCCACGTCGGCCTTCTGCGCGGCCACCTGTCGCTGCATGCCGGTGATCTGCTCCTGCTGCTGCACCAGGGTGCGGAGCGAGGGCGCCAGGACCACGACGAAGAGCACGATGATGGCGAGCATCAGCAGGCTGAAGCCGGAGAAGTGCAGCGAACGGTACCAGGGCTGCTCCGCGGCGGCTCCCTCGGGCATCGCCACGGGGACGCGGCGGACACGGGGCTTCTGGCTGGGCACGTCTCGACGATAACGCGGCGCCGGGGGTCCGCCACCTGCGGCACGCGCGTGTGCCGGACCCTCTCAGGGACGGCAAGCCGGCCTGGAGGCGCGCCACGGGCCTCCAGGCCTGACGGCGCGAAGTCCGCGAGACGCCGCGAAGTTCGCAAGACGCCGCCGGGATCCGCGGCGTCTCACCCGGAGCGCGGCGCCATCCGCAGACGGGGGCGTCTCGGCCGGGAGGCCCGCCGCACCTCCCCGGGTACGCCTCGGCCCGTGGACACGGCAGAACGCCGCCCTCCCCAGTGGGGAGGACGGCGTTCCGAGGGTGCTGGTTACAGCGAGGCCGATCGCGGGAACGCCGAGCGGCCGGCGTAGACCGCGGCGTCGCCGAGCTCTTCCTCGATGCGGAGGAGCTGGTTGTACTTCGCGACACGGTCCGAGCGGGCCGGCGCACCGGTCTTGATCTGGCCGCCGTCGACCGCGACCGCGATGTCGGCGATGGTGGTGTCCTCGGTCTCACCGGAGCGGTGGGAGAGGATCGCCGTCATGCCGTGGCGCTGGGCGAGCGAGACCGCGTCGAGGGTCTCGGTCAGCGTGCCGATCTGGTTCACCTTGACCAGGATCGAGTTGCCGGCCTTCTCGTCGATGCCGCGCTGCAGGCGCTTCGGGTTCGTGACGTAGAGGTCGTCGCCGACGATCTGCAGCTTCGAGCCGAGCTCGGCGGTCAGGTGGGTCCAGCCCTCCCAGTCGTCCTCGGCCAGCGGGTCCTCGATCGTGGCGAGCGGGTAGTCGCGCGCCAGGTCGACGAAGTACTGGGTGAACTCCTGGCTGGAGAGCTGCTTGCCCTCGAACGCGTACTTGCCGTCGTGGAAGAACTCGGTGCTGGCGACGTCGAGGCCCAGCGCGATGTCCTTGCCCGGGGTGAAGCCGGCCTTCTCGATGGCGGCGAGCAGGAAGTCGAGCGCTGCACGGTTCGAGGCGAGCTCCGGAGCGAAGCCGCCCTCGTCGCCGAGGCCGGTCGCCAGACCCTGCTTCTTCAGCTCGCCCTTGAGCGCGTGGTAGGTCTCGACGCCCCAGCGGAGCGCTTCCGAGAAGGACTCGGCGCCGTAGGGCACCAGGAAGAACTCCTGGATGTCGACGTTGGTGTCCGCGTGGGCACCGCCGTTGACGACGTTCATGAGCGGGACCGGCAGCGTGTGCGCGTTCGGGCCACCGAGGTAGCGGAACAGCGGCAGGTCGACCGAGTCGGCCGCGGCACGGGCGACGGCGAGCGAGGCGCCGAGGATCGCGTTCGCGCCGAGGCGGGACTTGTTCTCGGTGCCGTCGAGCTCGATGAGCGCGGCGTCGACGAGGCGCTGGTCGGTGGCGTCGAAGCCCTCGAGCGCCGGGCCGATCTCGTCGAGCACGGCCTCGACGGCCTTGAGGACGCCCTTGCCGCCGTAGCGCGAGTCGTCGCCGTCACGCAGTTCGTACGCTTCGAAGGCGCCGGTGGAGGCACCGGAGGGAACGAGCGCGCGCGAGACGACGCCGTCATCCAGGAGGACCTCGACCTCGACCGTCGGGTTGCCTCGGGAATCGAGGACTTCGCGTGCGCCTACGGCATCGATCACTGCCACTGGGTACTCCCTGTCGTTGGGTTGTTGTGGTTCACGGTCGATCCTAGCGACGCCGGTCATTGCCGACGGCGGCCTGTGGATGACCGGTGGGCGTCGATCAGGCGAGCGGCCGGAACACGACGCCGTCGAGCGTCGTCGTGTCGGAGTCCACCGTCGCGAACGACCCGAAGCCCTGCTCCACCAGGCCGGCGAGCAGGTTCTTCATGTTCTTCGTGCGCTTCTCGAGGCGCACCCGGTGGTGCGACCCGAGGGCTTCGGTCTTGAGGGCGGCGAGGCGCACCGGGTCGATGTACTTGTCGTACACGAGCACGACGGCGTCGTCCGCGTCGGCGTCCGGCAACGTGACCAGGTCGACGAGCCGCTCGAACCCGAGCGAGAACCCGACCGCCGGCACGTCCTGGCCGAGGAAGCGGCCGATCATGCCGTCGTAGCGCCCGCCGCCGCCCAGGCTGTAGCCGAAGTCCGGGTGGGCGACCTCGAAGATCGTCCCGGTGTAGTACCCCATGCCGCGCACGAGCGTCGGGTCGAAGCGCAGGTCGACGCCCGGCAGCGCGGCCCGCAGTCGCTCGAGGTCCGCGAAGGCCTCGGCGTCCAGCCACGCGGCGCCGCGGACGCTGTCCCAGTCGGCGGACTCGAGCGCGCGGATCGTGTCGGCGAGCCCGGCGCCGTCTATCTCCAGCGTCTCGCCCAGCTCCTTCGCGACGCCGTCCGGTCCGATCTTGTCGAGCTTGTCGACCGTGATGAGCGCGCGGTCGGCGGCCGTCTGCTCGGCGATCCCCCACGAGGCGAGGAGCGCGAGCAGGATCCGGCGGTCGTTGATGCGGATCGACGTGCCGGCGATGCCCAGGGCGTCGAGCGCTGCCGTGGTCGCACGGATCAGTTCGATCTCGGCCAGCTGCCCGGGCTCGCCGAGGATGTCGATGTCGCACTGCACGAACTGGCGGTAGCGGCCCTTCTGCGGTCGCTCGGCACGCCAGACCGGCGCGATCTGCACGGCGCGGAAGACGGTGGGCAGCTCGGCGCGGTGGGACGCGTAGAAGCGGGCGAGCGGGACGGTCAGGTCGAACCGGAGGCCGAGGTCGGCGAGCTCGAGGGGCGCCTCGGCCCGGTGCAGGTCCTCCGCGCTCAGGCCGCGCTTCATGACCGCGAACGCGAGCTTCTCGTTGTCGCCGCCGAGTCCGGAGTGCAGGCGCGCGGCGTCCTCGAGCACGGGGGTCTCGATCTCGTCGAACCCGTGGCGTGCGTAGACGCCCCGGATGACGCCGAGCACGTGCTCGCGCCGCGCCTTGTCGGCCGGGAGGTGGTCTCGCATGCCCCGGGGGGCCGTCACGGTCGTCGCCATGTCGTCGATTCTCGCAGAGCACCGGGGCTGGTTGCAGACCGTTGGTGTCCGCTGATATGCTTCATCCAGAACCTCGGCCGGTGGGTGCCTGATCCACGCATCGGTCGTCAGCGAGGGCAAGTGCTGCAAACGCCCACGCGGTTCGAGCGGGATCCCCTGACGACGTTGCTCCCTGGTGGCGTCTTCTCCCGCTCGCGGGCGTCCTCCTTTTTCGGGTTAGGAGGACGCCCGCTCTTCGTCTCCGTGCAGCCGCTCCGCTGCGAGGTCCGGTGCCGCCGCCGGGTCCGGTGCCGCCGCCGGGTCCGGTGCCGCCGCCGGGTCCAGCTCCGCCGCCGGGTCCAGCTCCGCCTGGCGAGCTGCCGCCTCCAGCAGCGTCACCGCCGCGCGCAGGCTGGCTACCGGGTCGATCCCCTGCTCGTGCACCACCGCCACCTCGGCGAGCATCCCCGCTCCCCAGGCGACGTCGACACGGCTGCCGAACGGCTGCTGGACCGCCTCGTCCACGGCCAGACCAGCGGTCCCGACGTCCACCCCGACCTGCTCCACGACGCTGCCGTCCGCGACCGAGGCGACCGCCGCGTGCAGGTCCCCACGCTCCTCCAGTCGTTCGAACAGCTTCACCGCACGCTCGAGCGGCGGCATCGCCCGCGGCACGCCGGCGTACACGCTGCTGCGCCCCGCCTTCTCGGCGGCCTTCGCGGCACGCCAGACCCGGACGACGTCCTCGACGGTGTGCGCTTCCTCGTCCCCGAAGACGTGCGGGTGGCGGCGCTGCATCTTCTCGCGGACACCGTCGGCGACGTCGTCCAGGTCGAACCGCCCCTGGTGCGCGGCGATCCCGGCGTGCAACACCACCTGGTACAGCACGTCGCCGAGTTCTTCGCGCAGTTCGTCGGTGTCGTCGCCGTCGATGGCGTCGACCAGTTCGTAGGTCTCCTCGACGGCGTAGCGGGCGAGGCTCGCATGGGTCTGCTCGCGGTTCCAGACGCATCCGTGCTCGGGGTCGAGCAGGCGGTCCACGACGGCGACGAGTTCGTCAACGGAGGTCATGCCGCCATGCTGCCACCGCCGGCTCCGCATCGATCGGACCCGTCGGCGCCGGTCGCACCCGTCGGACGCCGATCGGACAGCGGCCGCAGCCGCAGCCGCAGCCGCAGCCGCAGCCGGTACGATGGTCGAGGCGTGTCGGGAAGTCTGGTCGACGATCCGTTCCCCGTTCCCGAATCGCCTCCGGAGTCGCATGCCCTCCTTCGTCCGTTCCCCTCGGTTCAGCGCCATCGCGCTGCTGTCCGCCGCCGTCCTCGGCCTGGTCATCGCGAACACCGCGCTCGGCCCGGGCCTCGAGCGTGGCCTCGACTGGCACACCCCGTGGGGAGCGCTCGGGCTGGACCTGTCGATCGCGCACTGGGTGAGCGACGGCCTGCTGGCGGTGTTCTTCCTGCTCGTCGCGGTGGAGCTGAAGCACGAACTCGTCGCCGGCGAACTCGCGAACCCCAAGACCGCCGTGGTCCCCGCCATCGCAGCGGTCGGCGGTGTGCTCGTCCCAGCGCTGGTCTACCTGCTCGTCACCTCCGGCACCCCGTACACGCACGGCTGGCCGATCCCGACGGCGACGGACATCGCGTTCGCACTCGGAGTCCTGGCGATGTTCGGTCGCGGCCTGCCCTCCACGATCCGGGTGTTCCTGCTGGCCCTGGCCGTCCTCGACGACCTCATCGCGATCGTCATCATCGCGGTGGTCTTCGCGCACGGCACCGACTTCCTGGCGCTCGGCGGCGCCGCGGTCCTGCTCGTGGTCTTCGCGGTCCTCGGCCGACGGCTGCGCCCCGGCAGCCGGGCGCAGCCGTTCCTCATCGTCGCGATGGTCGTCATCGGCCTGGTCACGTGGTGGCTCGTGTACCACTCGGGGGTGCACGCGACGATCGCCGGTGTCGCGCTCGGCCTGGTGCTCCCCCGCCGTCCGGGCGGCACGCTCCACGAGCAGGTCGAGCCGTACTCGAACGCCATCGTCCTGCCGGTCTTCGCCTTCGTCTCCGCCGCGGTCGTCATCCCCGCGGTCGGGATCGCTGAGCTCTCGCCGACGTTCTGGGGCGTCGTCCTCGCGCTGCCGGTCGGCAAGGTCATCGGCATCACCCTGTTCGGCACGATCGCGGGTCGACTGTTCCGCGGACCCGGTCGGTCGACCCTGTCGTTCGGTTCGGTGATGACCGTCGGAGTGCTCGGCGGCATCGGGTTCACCGTGTCGCTGCTCATGAACGAGCTGGCGTTCGCCGCGAACGAGGAGATCGTCGACGAGGGCGTCCTCGCCGTGCTCGTCGGCTCCGGCATGGCGATGGTCGCCTCCGCGGTCGTCGTGTCGGTCCGCGCCCGCCGCTACCGGCAGCGTCGCGAGCTCTCCGAAGCCGAGGCGACCGAGTAGCGACCACCTGACGGACGGGAGGCCCGTGGCGGATCCGCCACGGGCCTCCCGTCCGTCAGGTGCGAGCGACGATCACGTCGGGTCGCCGGTCAGACCGTCGACGCCTCTTCGCGCGCCGGAGCGCCGTAGACGGCGGTGAGGATGGTCTCCACCCAGCCGATGAGCGCGTCGTCGGGCAGGGTCTCGCCGTGCGGCTTCGGCACCGGGATGCTCGCCGCGTCCTGCTGCGGGAACCAGCGCGCCCCCGGGAACATCCGCTTCAGCCGGACCTGCGCCGAATCGGCCAGTTCCTTGCCGGCGACCCGGAGGTTCGACCCCATCACGACGACGTCGGACAGGCCGACCTGCTGCGCCATCCGGCGGAGACGGGAGACCTCGATGAGGGTGAGGACCGCCTGCGGCGGGGTGCCGTAGCGGTCGGTGAGCTCGTCGAGGACCATGTCGATCGCCTCGGCCTGCGCGGCCGGGGCCGAGGCGGCGGAGAGCTTCTGGTACGCCTCGAGGCGCAGCCGCTCGGACTCGACGTAGTCGTCCGGGATGTGCGCGTCGACGGGGATCTCGAGCCGGAGTTCGGTCTGCCCCTCGGCGACGTCACCGCGGAACTGCGACACCGCCTCACCGATCATGCGGAGGTACAGGTCGAAGCCGACGCCCGCGATGTGGCCGGACTGCTCGCCACCGAGCAGGTTGCCCGCGCCGCGGATCTCGAGGTCCTTCATCGCGACCTGCATGCCGGCGCCCAGTTCGTTGTTCGCGGCGATCGTCTCGAGGCGGTCCTGCGCGGTCTCGGACAACGGCTTCTCGGCGTCGTAGAGGAAGTACGCGTAGCCGCGCTCCCGGCCACGACCGACCCGGCCGCGCAGCTGGTGCAGCTGCGACAGCCCGTACTTGTCGGCCTTGTCGATGATCAGCGTGTTCGCGTTCGCGATGTCCAGGCCGGTCTCGATGATCGTCGTCGACACCAGGACGTCGAACCGACGCTCCCAGAAGTCGACCATGACCTGCTCGAGCGTGCCCTCCGCCATCTGCCCGTGCGCGACGCCGATGCGGGCGTCCGGCACGATCTCGGCCAGGTGCGAGGCGACCGACTGGATGTCCTTGACGCGGTTGTGCACGTAGAACACCTGCCCCTCGCGGAGCATCTCGCGCTTGATCGCCGCGGCCACCTGCAGGTCGGACTGCGGCCCGACGAAGGTGAGGATCGGGTGCCGGTCCTCCGGCGGGGTCGCCAGGGTCGACATCTCGCGGATGCCGGTGACCGCCATCTCGAGCGAGCGCGGGATCGGCGTCGCGGACATCGCCAGGACGTCGACGTTGGTCTTGAGCTTCTTCAGCTGGTCCTTGTGCTCGACGCCGAACCGCTGCTCCTCGTCGATGATGACGAGTCCGACGTCCTTGAACTGCACGTTCTGCGACAGGATCCGGTGCGTGCCGATGACGATGTCGACCGTGCCGTCGGCGAGGCCCGCGAGCGTCTCCTTCGACTCCTTCTCGGTCTGGAACCGGCTGAGGGCGCGGAGGTTCACCGGGAACCCGGCGAACCGCTCCTGGAACGTCTCCATGTGCTGACGGACCAGCAGTGTGGTCGGCACGAGGACCGCGACCTGCTTGCCGTCCTGCACGGCCTTGAACGCCGCACGGATCGCGACCTCGGTCTTGCCGTAGCCGACGTCGCCGGAGAGCAGCCGGTCCATCGGGATCGGGCTCTCCATGTCGCGCTTGATCTCGTCGATGGTGGTCAGCTGGTCGGCGGTCTCCGCGAACGGGAACGCCTCTTCCAGCTCGCGCTGCCACGGGGTGTCCGGGCCGAACGCATGCCCCTTCGACGCCATCCGCGCCGAGTACAGCTTCACCAGGTCGACGGCGATGTCGCGGACGGCCTTGCGCGCCTTGGACTTCGCCGCGGACCAGTCCGAGCCGCCCATCTTCGACAGGGTCGGGTTCTCGCCACCGACGTACCGCGACAGCTGGTCGAGCTGGTCGGTCGGCACGGACAGCTTGTCGCCCGGGTAGTTCCGCTTCGACGGCGCGTACTCGAGCACCAGGTACTCACGCTGCTGCTTCACGGCGTTCCGGCCGCCGCTCGAGACCTCGCGACTGACGAGCTCGACGAACTTGCCGATGCCGTGGGTCGCGTGCACGACGACGTCGCCCGGCTTGAGCTGCAGCGGGTCGACGACGTTCTTCCGGCGGCTCGCCAGCTTCTTGACCGTCCGGGCGCCCTGCTGGACGCTCCGGCCGTAGAACTCGGCCTCGCTGAAGAGCGCGATGCGCGGGTCGGCGACGGCGAACCCGTGCTCGACGCTGGCGGTCGTGACGATGGCGACACCCGGTTCGGGAGGCCCGTCCAACGCCCCGGCGCGCGCGGCCACCCCGGCGTCGGCCAGCACCTGCACCGCTCGCTCGACGAGCCCCTGGCCCTGCGCGGTCACCACGACGGCCCACTGGTCGGCGGTGAGCTCCTTGACGTGGGCGACCGCTCCGTCGGCGCTGCCCGCGAAGCTCGGGATCGACTCGCCCGGCACGCGGATGTACTCCCCCGCCTCGGCCACGGCGTCGGAGTCGGTGATCGGCTCGTCGGCACCGGAGTCGAACGGCGACACCGTCCACCACGTGCGCTGCCCGCGGGTGTTCTTGAGCTGCTGCACCGTCTTGAAGTTGCCGGCGTCGAGGTCGATCGGCGCCTGCGCTCCGGCGACCGCGGCGCTCCAGGCGGCCTGCAGGAACTCCTGGTTGGTCTCGGCCAGGCTGTGCGCGCGACCGCTGACCCGCTCGGGCGAGAACACCGCGATCGTCGCTGCCTCGGGCAGGTAGTCGGTGACCGGGACGAGCTTCCGGACGAGTGCGGGTGCGAGGGACTCCATGCCCTCGACCGGGATCCCCTCGGCGACCTTGGCCAGCATCTGGGACAGGTTCGGGAACTCGTGCAGCATCTCGCGCGCCCGCTGCCGGACATCGTCGCTGAGGAGCAGTTCGCGGGAGGCCGTCAGCTCGACCGAGCCCAGGTCGTCCTCCGTCGAACGCTGGTCGGCGACAGAGAACGCCTTGACGCCGTCGATCTCGTCGCCGAAGAAGTCGACGCGGACCGGGTGGTCGGCGGTCGGCGGGAAGACGTCGAGGATGCCACCGCGGACGGCGAACTCGCCACGACGGGTGACCAGGTCGACGCGGGCGTAGGCCAGGTCGACGAGCTGGGAGGCGAGCCGGCTGAGGTCGTTGCCGCGTGACCCGGTGTGCAGCACGACCGGGGCGAGCTCGGTGAGGTTGTCGGCGATCGGCTGCAGGGCGGCACGGACGCTGGCCACGACGACGGTCGTGCGGCGCTCGTCGGCCGGGGTGTCCCGCCACCGCTGCAGCGCGCGGAGTGTGGCGATGCGGGTGCCGACCGTCTGCGGGCTCGGGCTGAGGCGCTCGTGCGGCAGGGTCTCCCACGCCGGGAACTCGAGCACGTCGGCGTCCGGGATCGTGCAGCTCAGGGCGTCACGGACCGCCTCGGCTTCACGGCCGGTGGCGGTGATGACGAAGGCGCACTGCGGGCCGGTCCGGGCGGCCAGGAGCGCGGCGAACAGCGGTACGCGGAGCCCGTCGACGACCGAGAAGTCGGCGTCACGAGGAGCGGCACGGAGCGCACGATCGAAGGAGGAGGCGCGCGAGAGCGCAGGGATGAGGCCCGAGATCGTCACTCACACGATGGTACCGGCGGCCCCCGACAGCGGTTGCCCGGTGCGCGACGGGCGAACAGGAGGCGCGTGGCGGGGCCGCAACGGGCCTCCCGTCCGGTCCCGTGTCAGGACCTGCGGTCAGGCGGGCGCGTGGAAACGCTGCTGCGCGGCGAGCAGGCCATCGGTCACGATCGCCTCGACTGCGTCGGCGGCGTCGGCCAGCAGGTTCGGCAGGAGCTTCTTCTCGGCTGCGGCGAAGTCCCGCAGCACGTAGTCGGCCGGGTCCTGGCGGCCGGGCGGGCGGCCGATACCGACCCGCACCCGGGCGAACTCGTTCGTGTTCGTCGCCTTGATGACGTCGCGGATGCCGTTGTGCCCGCCGTGCCCGCCGTTGCCCTTGAGGCGCACGGTGTCGAACGGCAGGTCGAGCTCGTCGTGGACCAGGATCAGGTCCTCCGGCGACGCGGAGTAGAACCCGAGGACGGCCGAGACCGGTCCCCCGGAGGTGTTCATGAACGACCCGGGCTTCGCGAGGACGAGCTTCGGGCCACCCGGCACCAGGCGCCCCTCGGCGACCTGGTTCGGGGTCTTGTGCTTCTTGAACGTGGCACCCATGCGGGCGGCCAGTTCGTCGAGGACCATCTGGCCGACGTTGTGGCGGTTGCCCGAGTAGTCGGGCCCGGGGTTCCCGAGCCCGACCACGACGAACGAACGATCTGCCATCAGCGTCGACCAGATGCCTCTTCGGGGTGTTGCTTACTCGGAGTCGACCGGGGCGGAGCCGCCCTCGGCACCGGCTTCGGCGCCGGCCTCGGCGGAGGCCTCGTCAGCGGCCTCGTCGTCAGCGGTGCCACGCGGGGTGACGATCTGCACGACGAGTGCCTCCGGGTCGGTCTCGAGCTCGGCGCCCTCGGGGAGGGTCAGCTCGGAGGCGACGATCTGCTTGCCGTCCTCGAGGCCCTCGACGTCGACGACGACGTGCTCGGGGATGTCCGTCGCCAGCACGAGCAGCGAGACGGTGTTGAGGTCCTGCACGTGGATGGTGCCGGAGAAGGACTCGCCCTCGACGACCACGGGGACGTCGACGGTGACCTTCTCGCCACGGCGGAGGACGACGAGGTCGATGTGCTCGATGATCTGGCGCACCGGGTCACGCTGGACGTCCTTGACGAGGGCGAGCTGGGCCGCACCCTCGATGTCGAGGTCGACGACCGCGTTGGCGGTACGGACGAGCAGCATGGTCTCGTGGCCCGGCAGGCTGATGTGCTTCGGCTCGGTGCCGTGGCCGTAGACGACGGCGGGGATCTTGTCGGCAGCGCGGAGCTTGCGCGCCGCACCCTTGCCGAACTTGGTGCGGACTTCCGCCGCGAGCTTGGTGTAGTCAGCCATGATGCCTCCTGGTGTCGGGGACGACGCCGGAGTGCCGGCATCGGGGGTCTGTGGTGTTGCAACTCGAACGCGTGCACGCGTGAGGAACGGTCCCAGAGTCTGGCCGGGTCTCCCACTGCGTCGATCACGGCCGCGCGTACGCGGCCCTCGCCGAAGTCGTGGGAAAGCCTACCAGTACCGGCCCGGGCGTGTCGCACGCGCGGTGGATCGGGCGCACGACGGACGGGAGGCCCGGCGCGGGTCGTGCGCGGGGCCTCCCCTTCGTCGTCTTCCGTCGCTCGCGGTGTCAGTCGACGTCCGTCGGCGCGTCCGGCGCGAGCCGCTCGACGACACGGTCGAGCCGGGCGGCGAGGGTCGCCTGGTCGGGCTCCGTCGCCGCCAGGACGGCCGCATCGCGCGCCGTGACGTGCAGGAGGCGCGACCACTCGGCGTCGTACAGGGCCTGACGGTACCCCGACGAGCGCTGGCAGCGGACGTCCCGCTCGGCAACCGCGACCTCGGCGGCGCCCACCTCGTCCGAGAGCGGCGACACCTGGTCACCGTCGACCTTGAGCACCCGCATCGACCCGGTCGGCATGCCCTCGGGCCCGGAGGGGAGGTCCGTCAGACCGCTCGGTGCCATGCACGTCCGCCAGGCGGTCGCGGCCCTCGCCACGGTCGGGTCCTGCCGGGCGGCGACCGACGCCAGGAACGTGAGACGCTGCGCCGTCTCGGACGCCTCCTGCCCACCGCCACCGGTGCCGAGTGACCGGCGCGTACGTTCCAGGCAGCGTTCGGACGCACCGGCCGGGAGAGCGGCGAAGGCATCGTTGAACCCCGGTGCGTACGCCCACCGTTCCCAGCCGTCGCGGTTCGCGCCAGCGGTCGAAGGACCGTGGTACCCGCGGGACTCCGCCTGCTCGGCCGTGAGCGGGCGGGTGGTGGCCAGCGCGGGTGACGGGTTCGCCCGGGCGGTGGAGTCCATCGCGTCATCGGCCGCGTGCAGCCCGTCGACCGTGGCCCACGGCAGTGCTGGGACGTCGAGTCCGGCTGCTCGCAAGCACGGCAACTCCACGAGCATCTCGACGTAGTCCTGCTCGTGACCGCCCGGAGCGACCCAGCCGTCGAGCGGCATGGCCCACGACGCGACGTCCTTCGTCGTGGTCGGCTCCACGGCGTGGTCGGCGGGTTCCGGCAGGCCGTGGAGGACGGCACCGCCCAGGCCGGCGGCGACGAGGACGAGGGTGCCGGTCTTGGCGACCCGGGTGGTGATGCGCATGGTTCCCCCTAGGCGCGGACGAGGCCGCGTTCGTGTGCGGTGATGACGACCTGGATGCGGTTGCGGAGCCCGAGTTTCTGCAGGACCGAGCGGATGTGGGTCTTCACGGTGGCCTCGCTGAGGAACACCGACGTCGCGATCTCAGCGTTGCTGAGGCCCTTCGCGACCAGGAGGAAGACCTCGCGTTCCCGAGCCGTCAACGCGTCCAGCACCTCGTCGCTCCGGTCGGTCTCGACGAGGGTCCCCTCGGCGCGGAGCAGGTCGAGCGCCTCGGTCTCGGTCGGCGCGGGGCGGCCCTCGTGCACGTCCCGGATGGTGCTCGTGACGACCTCGGGGCGGGCGTCCTTGGTGAGGAACGCCGCAGCCCCGCCGCGGAGTGCCGCGAGGACGGCGTCGTCCCGACGGATGGTCGTGAGGGCGATCACCCTCGGCCGGTCACCGCCCAGCGCGGCGAGCCGGGCCAGGGTCGCGATGCCGTTGAGCACCGGCATCCGGAGGTCGAGGAGCAGGACGTCGGGATCTGTGTCGGCGCAGAGCGTGAGCGCCTCGGCTCCGTCAGCGGCGATGCCGACGCAGGTCATGTCCTCCTGGGCGTCGACGAGCATCTGCATGCCCGACGCGAACAGGCGCTGGTCGTCCACGACCGCGACGCGGATCGGGCTCATCGAGCCGCTCCGACTGTCTCGACGGTCTGGTCGTCCGCGCCGGTCGGTCGGGTCGGCACCCAGGCGGTCACGACGTGTTCGTGCGGCTGGTCACCAACTCCAGCGCGGAGCCAACCGCCGGACAGCCGGGCGCGCTCCCGCATCCCGGCGACCCCGGAGCCGGGTCCGTCGAGGGTGACGAGCGGCGCGTCTCCGCGGGAGCTGACGACGATGCCGAGTCCCGGACCTCGCCAGTCGAACACCACGCGGACCGATGCCGTCCTGCCCTGGTGCTTCAGCACGTTCGTGAGGCTCTCCTGCACGATGCGGTGCACCGAACCCGCGGTCGCCGTGCCGAGGGTCCCGACCTTCCCGTGCTGCTCGAGATCGGCGTCCATCCCGAGTTCCCGCATGTCCTCCATCAGGTGCGGGACGTCTGCCAGGCCGTGGCGAGCCTCCTGGCCGGAGCCCTGGATCCGCTCGACGAGCGACCGGACGTCGCCGAGCGCCGTGCGGCTGACCTCGGCGATGTCCCGCAGGGCAGCAGCCGCGAGCCCGTCGGCGCCGGTGATGGCAGCGGCCCCCTGCGCCTGCGACACGACCACGGCGAGCGAGTGCGCGAGGGAGTCGTGGACGTCCCGCGCGATCCGCGCACGCTCCTGCTCTGCGACGAGCTCGGCGGTCGTCGCCTCGGTCTCCCGCTCGGCCTCGACGACGCGCACCCGGGCCAGACCGACCCGCCAGGCCGCACCGACCGCGACGCCGACCGCCCAGGCGATCCCGCTCGCGCCGGCGATCGCGAGCGCCAGGAAGGCGAGGTCAGAGCGCGTGCCGGAGCGTGACCCCGACCATGACGCCCACACGTCCTGTTCCGCGGAGCTCGGGACGGCCATCGCCCAAGCCGCCGCTGCGCTGGCGAGCCCGAGTACCGGGACGGCCGACCAGCGGAGCGCTCCGGAACGGCCGGCACCGACGAAGCCGACGACGATCGCGATGGCGATGTACTCGGGCCAGGTCGTGCTGCCCGGCCGGACGAGGAGGCGCAGGGCCTGCAGCAGCGGGACCGCGACGACCAGCCCGAGGCTCAGCGACGGCATCCAGTTCGCCAGGCCGATCGCTACGGCGAAGAGGACCACCACCAGGATGCCGTCGACGTCGGGTCGTCCCGCCTCGACGAGGACCCAGGACACGAGGTACGCGACCGCGGCAGCGGGCGCTGCGGCGTGCCGGAGCCGGCGGAGGGAGAAGGGCATGGCGCCGAGCGTAGGGCGGCCGGCACGGGCGGTGCGAGCCGCTGGATCGGCTTTCATCCGAGTGGATGAGGGGCGAGGCTGGTGGACGACGTCAGTCGAGCTCGTGGCGCCGACGGCGGGCCGCGACGAGGTCCTCCCGCGCACGGTCGCTCGCCCGCTCGGCGTCGGCACGCTCGTGACCCAGCCGCTCGGCCTCGACGTCGAGGTCGGTCCGCTCCCCCTCGAGCGCGTCCAGCTGGCGCTCGAGGTCGCGGCGGCGGCGGTCGAGGTCGGTCCGTCGTTCCTCGACGTCCTCCAGGGCCGACTCGGCGTCGTCCAGCGCGGCATCGGCGTCGCGGGAGACCTGGCGGGCCCGGCGTTCGGCCTCCCGTGCGGCGCGACGATCGGCCGCCGGGTCACGGTCAGCCGGACGGGAGGCCCGTCCCGCCCCCGCCTCGTCCGTCCCGGTGTCGACATGGTCGCGCTCGTCGGGGTCTGCGGGACGGGAGTTGCGGGACCGACGCGCACCGCGCCTCCCGGCTGTGATCGGGATGGGAGGCGCGTCGCTGCCGGACCAGGCGTCCGGCACCGCATCCGGGACGGCGAGCGTGTCGTCGAGGTCGACCGGGTCGAAGCCGACGCCCTCGAGCGGACGGACGAGCAGGCCGGAACGGATCGCGGCACCGGCGTGCGGGTCCGCCATGCCCGCCTCGATCGTGGCGCGGACCTGGTCGAGCACCGCGCTCGTGACGACGTGTCCGGCCTGTTCGGCGAGGTCGGCGCCCGCTGCGGCGAGCGCCTCGACCACCTGGGTCCGCTGCTTCCGGAGCGTCGCGATCTCGTGCGGGTCGGCGTGCTCCTGCGCGGCGCGGAGGGACGGCCCGAGGGCGACGGCGTCGTCGAGGGCGCTGCCTTGCGTCTCGTCGTGGGCGAGCAGGTCGACGACCCAGGCGGCCGGCGCGGGTTTGCGGAGCGCGCCGACGGCGGCGGCCAGCTCGCGGTCCTCCCCGCGGAGCGCACGCTGTCGGGTGGTGCGGTCCGCGACGAAGTCGGCCGGGGCGCTGCGGAGGAGCGTCCTGGCGACCTCGGCGAGTGCTTCGTGGTCCACGGGCGGGGTGCGGGTCAGAGCAGGGTCTGGTTCACGGCGGGCTCGGTTCCGGTCTGGAGGCTCAGGGCACGATCGCGAGGATGGCCGCGACGGTCTCGTCCACCGATCCGCGGATCGGGACCGCCGCCGATGCCTCGTCGGACCCGGGACGCTCGAGCGTCTCGAACTGCGAGTCGAGCAGCGAGTTCGGCATGTACTCGTGGTGCCGGTGGCTCTGCCGCTCGGCGATGAGTTCGCGCGAGCCGTCGAGGAACGCGATGAACAGGTCGGGGGCGTCCTCACGCAGACGGTCGCGGTAGGCGCGCTTCAGCGCGGAGTTCGCCATCACGCACCGGGAGCCGGACCGCTGCACCTCGGCGATCCGTGCCGAGCAGGCGTCGAGCCACGAGCGCCGGTCCTCGTCCGTCAGGGGGACGCCAGCGTGCATCTTGTCCTTGTTCGCCTGCGGGTGCAGTCCGTCAGCGTCGACGAACTCGGCTGCCTGTCCCCGTTCGACGAGGGCACGCGTCAGCGCTTCACCCACCGTCGACTTGCCGGATCCGGAGACCCCCATCACGAGCACGGGCGGGAGGACGGTCGCATCGGCCATTCCTCCACAGTACGAACCGGGGGCCTCGTGGTCCACAGGATGCGGAAGACCTGGGTGGTCACACGGGCGGCTGCATAGATTGGCGGTGGCCGTCCAGACACGAAGGAGTCGACGTGGCAGAGAACAACGACAAGGCGAACATCGGGGTCATCGGCCTCGCGGTGATGGGCTCGAACCTGGCGCGGAACCTCGCGTCGCGTGAGGGCAACACCGTCGCGGTCTACAACCGCACCTACGCCCGCACTGAAGAGCTCATGAACGAGCACGGCGACATGGGCTTCATCGCGTCCGAGGACATCGACGGGTTCGTGGCGTCCCTGTCGAAGCCGCGGACGGCGATCATCATGGTCCAGGCCGGCAAGGGCACCGACGCGGTGATCTCGCAGCTCGCCGACCGGTTCGAGGAAGGCGACATCATCGTCGACGGCGGCAACGCCAACTTCCACGACACCATCCGTCGCGAGCACGACCTCAAGGAGAAGGGCCTCAACTTCGTCGGGACCGGCATCTCCGGTGGCGAAGAGGGCGCCCTGCACGGGCCGTCGATCATGCCCGGTGGCTCGGACGAGGCATGGGAGACCCTCGGGCCGATCCTGAAGTCGATCGCCGCCGTGGCCGAGGGCGAGCCCTGTGTCACGCACGTCGGTACCGACGGTGCCGGCCACTTCGTGAAGATGGTCCACAACGGCATCGAGTACGCCGACATGCAGCTCATCGCCGAGTCGTACGACCTGCTCCGCCGCGTCGGTGGCTACAGCGTCGACCAGCTCGTGCAGGTGTTCGACGAGTGGAACAAGGGCGACCTCGAGTCCTACCTGATCGAGATCACCGGCGAGGTCCTCAAGCAGCAGGACGCCGACACCGGCAAGCCCCTCGTCGACCTGATCCGCGACGAAGCGGGCTCGAAGGGCACCGGCGTCTGGACCGTGCAGAACGCCGTCGGCCTGGGCATCCCGGTCTCCGGCATCGGCGAAGCGGTGTTCGCCCGTGCGGTGTCGTCGAAGCCGACGCAGCGCGAAGCGGTCCGGAAGTCCGTCACGAAGCGCCCCGACATCGCCGAGGTGCCGGACACCTTCGCCGACGACGTCCGGGCCGCGCTCTACGCCTCGAAGGTCGTCGCGTACGCGCAGGGCTTCGACCTCATCATCGCCGGGGCCAAGGAGTACGACTGGGACATCGCGCTCGGCGACATGGCGAAGATCTGGCGCGGTGGCTGCATCATCCGCGCCCAGTTCCTCAACCGCATCGTCGAGGCGTACGACAAGGACCCGGAGCTCGCGTCGCTGCTCGTCGACCCGTACTTCGCGAACGCCGTCGCCGAGGGTGAAGCAGCCTGGCGTCGCATCGTCGGGATCGCTGCTGCGTCGGGGATCCCGGCGCCCGGGTTCTCGTCGGCGCTGTCGTACTTCGACTCGCTGGCGTCCGAGCGACTGCCCGCCGCCCTGATCCAGGGGCAGCGCGACTTCTTCGGAGCGCACACCTACCAGCGCATGGACAAGGACGGCACGTTCCACACGCTGTGGTCCGACGAGGGGCGTCCCGAGGTCGAGCAGGAGCCGTCGACGCACTGATCCCGATCGTTCCGAGCCGAGGGCCTCGTCGTCGACGGGGCCCTCGGTCCGTACTGCGGCCGCGGGGTGCGGATCGCGGGGCGGGGGTTGCGTGCGGCGTGCGGGCCGCGGGGTGCGGATCGCGGGGCGGGGGTCGCGTGCGGCGTGCGGTCGGGTCGTCTGTCTCAGGCGACGATGCGCTCGCGGGCCAACCGGGCCAGGAGTTCGTCCAGCCGGTCGCCGCGGCCGAGCAGGCGGTCCGAACCGGGCGCCGCACGCACGAAGAACGTCGCGACCGCGGTGGTGTCGTCAGGCCGCACGTAGTGCACGACGATCGCGGGCGCGGTCCGTCGTCCGGCCCCGGGCACCAGGACGTCCTCGACGCCCACGTGCACCACGCGGCTCCACCGGATGACGAGCAACCGGGTGGCCCGACGTTCGTCGAGTTCCCACAGCGACGCTTCGGTCGCACCGAACGCCCAGGTCACGTGCCGTGCGAGCGGCACCTCGGGGCGCACCGCTTCCAGCGTCCCGCGGAGCTCCGGAGTCGCCGAGGCCGGGACGAGCCAGACGGTCGGGTCGACCCGACGGACGGCCGTGGCGAGCAGGTCGTCCGCTCGTCGTCGGCTGATGGACCGGGCACGGAGGACGGCGATCACGATGACCGTCACCCCGATGACGACGGCGGCGACTTCGGCGATGCCGAACGCGGTCAGGTCGGCGTCCGGATCGGCGTTCACGACGAGGATCCGTGCCGTCACCAGGGCGGCCCAGAGCCCGACGATCGCCCACCGCAGCGCGAGGAGTCGGCGGTACGGCGACCAGCGCTGCCGGTCCCCGCGGGCACGACCAGGACCCGGAACACGGATCGGTCGCCTCGGCACGGTGACGATCCTGCCACGACGACGGCGTCCACCGGCACGACCGGGGATGAACGCTCCCCCAACCCGTTCCGCGCAGCGGACCGCCCGTTCCCAGCGGCGCTGACTTACCATCCGTGGGTGACCGAGCCTGACCCGCGCCTCCTCCCGCACCGTCGCTGGGCCGCCGCGCTCGTCGGGGTGATCGCCATGCTCGCGTTCCTCGCCGTCGCGGAGCTCGGTGCGCTGCTGCTCGGCGGCGCCGGCAGTCCGCTCGTGGCCGTCGGCTCCGCGGTCATCGACCTCGCACCCCGAGGCGCGAAGGACCTCATGGTGTCGCTGTTCGGCACCGGCGACAAGGTCGCGCTGTTCGCACTCATGACGGTCCTGCTCGTGGTCATCACAGCCGGTGCCGGCATCCTCGAACGTCGCCGGCCGCCGTGGGGCGCGCTGGTGTTCGCCGCCGGTGGGGTGCTCGCGCTGCTCGCCGTCACCACCCGTTCCGGCAGCGGCACCTTCGACGGCGCCCCGACGGTGCTCGGTGTGGCCGCGTCGATCATCGTGCTCCGGCTCCTGCTGCAGCGCCTCCGCCGGTGGGAGGACGCCCGCGCGGTGCCCACCGCCGACGCCGAGCGCGCTGGCGGCGTGCAGCGCCGCTCGTTCATCGGGTGGGCAGTGACCGCCGCAGCGGTCGCGGCGGTGGTGGGCAGTGCCTCCCGGCTGGGGTCGGCGTCCCTGCAGGCCGCAGCCGCGGTCCGCCGGGCCGTGCGACTGCCGACGCCGGCGACCACCGCGCCGCCGGTGCCGGCCGGTGCGAGCCTGGACGTGACGGGCATCACGCCCTACGTCACCCCCAACGCCGACTTCTACCGGATCGACACGGCTCTGCGCGTGCCGTCGATCGACCCCGCCGACTGGTCGCTGAAGATCCACGGCGAGGTCGAGGAGACCGTCGAGATCACCTGGGCGGAGCTGCTGGCCCTCCCCCTCGAAGAGCACATGGCGACGCTGAGCTGCGTCTCGAACGAGGTCGGCGGCAACCTCATCGGCAACGCGCTCTGGCTCGGCTACCCGATCCGGACGCTCCTCGCCCGCGCCCGGCCGAAGTCCGGCGCGGACATGGTCCTCTCGCGGAGCATCGACGGGTTCACCGCCGGCACCCCCCTCGACGTGCTGCAGGACGAGGGCACGCAGGCGCTCGTGGCGGTCGGCATGAACGGCTCGCCGTTGCCCGCCGAACACGGGTTCCCGGCGCGGCTGGTCGTCCCGGGGCTGTTCGGGTACGTCTCCGCGACGAAGTGGGTGACCGAGCTCGAGGTCACCCGGTTCGCGAAGGCGCAGGGCTACTGGACACCGCGCGGCTGGTCCGAGCGCGGCCCGGTGAAACTCGAGTCGCGGATCGACACCCCCGGCGACGGCACCTCGGTCAAGGTCGGCGACCGTGTCCCGATCGCGGGCGTCGCCTGGCAGCCGCACGTCGGCGTGAAGGCCGTGCAGGTGAAGGTCGGCTCCGCCGGATGGCAGGACGCCGAGCTCGCCGACTCGGTCTCGGCTGACACGTGGCGGCAGTGGGTGTACCGGTGGACGGCCGTCGCGGGGCAGCACGAGGTGCAGGTCCGCGCGGTCAGCGCCGACGGCGAGGTGCAGACGAACGTGCAGCGTCCGCCCGCACCGAACGGAGCGACTGGCTGGCACGGGGTCACCATCTCCGCGTCCTGACGGGAGGCGCGGGTCACCGCCCACGGGTCCGTCCCACCGGCGAGACGCCCCCGTCTGCACTCGGCGCCGCCGAAGTGGTCGGACGCCGCCGAGTTCTGCGGTGTCTCAGCGACTCCCCGGCGTCTCGGCAACTCCGCCGCGTCTCGGCGACTCCGCCGCGTCTGGGGCGAACGACGGGGCTCCGGCGGCCGGGTCTCGGCTCGCAGGGGTCGGGCGGGCAGGGGGCAGGCGTCCGGCGGGGAAGCGTCAGGCGTCCGGCGTCCGGCGTCCGGCGTCCGGCGTCCGGCGGGCAAGCGTCAGGCGGGGAGCGTGGCGACGACGCAGGTGCCGTCGACCTCGTCGTCGCGAGCGAGATCCGCCGTGAACCCGGCAGCGCGGAAGAGCCCGGCCGACACCGGCGCCTGGACGCCCGAGACCTCGATGACGACGGCACCGCCGGGCCGGAGCCACTCGGCCGCTCCGGCAGCGATCCGCCGGTGCACGTCCAGGCCGTCCGCGCCGCCGTCGAGGGCCACCTGGTGCTCGTGGTCGCGGGCCTCGGTCGGCATCGAGCCGATGGCGTCCGTCGGCACGTAGGGGGCGTTCACGGTGAGGACGTCGACCTGCCCGCGGAACCGGGTCGGCAGCGGCGCGAACAGGTCGCCGGTGACGACGATCCCCCGGTCCCCGAGGTTCTCGGCCGCGACCTCGGTGGCGTCCGGGTCGATGTCGGCCGCGACGAGGTCGAGCGCGCCGATCCGTTCGAGCAGCGCCATCCCGATCGCTCCGGCACCGCAGCACAGGTCGACGACCCGGTCGTAGCGGTGCAGGCGTCGAGCGGCCTCGATGACGACGACCCGGGTCCGTGCCCGCGGCACGAAGACACCAGGGGTCACGCGCACCCGGTGTCCGTCGAAGGCCGCCCAGCCGAGGACGTACTCGAGTGGTTCCCCCGCCAGACGGCGCTGCAGCAGCCCGCGGAGGCGCGTCGGGTCGCCGTCACCGGCAGCGAGCAGCAGGTCGGCTTCGTCCTCGGCGAAGACGCTCCCGCCCGCCCGGAGCCGGGCGGCGAGAGCGTCTCGCGGAGTCAGGGCCACGCTGGCGTCCGAGGACTCAGGCGGCGCCGTCGAACATCGACGTCACCGAACCGTCGTCGAACACCTCGTGGATGGCGCGGGCGATGAGCGGAGCGATCGGCAGGACCTCGAGCTTGTCCCAGCGCTTCTCGTGCGGTACCGGCAGGGTGTCCGTGACGACGACGCGGTCGATGAACTCGCTCTGCAGCAGCTCGGTCGCCGGGTCGGAGAACACCGCGTGGGTGGCGGCGACGACGACGCCCTTGGCGCCGCTGGCCTTGAGCGCTTCGGCTGCCTTGGCGATCGTGCGACCGGTGTCGATGAGGTCGTCGACGAGCAGGCACCAGCGGCCGGCGACGTCACCGACGATCTCGTGCACCGAGACCTGGTTCGGGACGAGCGGGTCGCGGCGCTTGTGGATGATCGCCAGCGGCGCTCCGAGCTTCTCGGACCAGATGTCGGCCACGCGCACGCGGCCCATGTCGGGCGACACGACGGTCAGGGTCGCGGGGTCGAGCATCTCGCGGAAGCGCTCGAGGAGCACCGGCATCGCGAACAGGTGGTCGACCGGGCCGTCGAAGAAGCCCTGGATCTGCGGGGCGTGCAGGTCGACGCTCATGATGCGGTGGGCGCCGGCGGCCTTGAACAGGTCGGCGACCAGGCGGGCCGAGATCGGCTCGCGGCCGCGGCCCTTCTTGTCCTGCCGGGCGTACGGGTAGAACGGGGCGACGACGGTGATGCGCTTGGCCGAGGCGCGCTTCAGGGCGTCGACCATGATGAGCTGCTCCATGAGCCACTCGTTGATCGGGGCGGTGTGCGACTGGATGACGAAGGCGTCGCACCCGCGCACCGACTCGTCGAAGCGGGCGTAGAGCTCACCGTTGGCGAAGGTCCGGGCGTCGGTCGGGACGAGGTCGACACCGAGCTCTTCCGCGATCGCCTTCGACAGTTCCGGGTGCGCTCGCCCTGCGACCAGGACGAGTCGCTTCTGGCCGGTTGTCTTGATTCCGGACACGTGTGGTGCTCACTCCCTGACCCCGTGAAGGGGTCGATCTGACCCGCCGGGGCCGATGTCCTGGGCTCCGGTCGGGGCCCACCGCTGACGGCCACGGGGACCGTCGAAGGTGTCATTCGCCTCGCGCGCGCCGAGCTGCCTCGGCCGCCGGGGTACCGGGTCGGTTCTCCTCGACCCATCCCTCGGAGTTGCGCTGTGGGGCGTAGCTGATCGCGAGCGACCCGGCCGGCACGTCCTTGCGGACTGTCGTGCCTGCACCGGTGTACGCCCCGTCGCCAATCCTAACCGGGGCGACGAACACGTTGTGCGATCCGGTCCGGACGTCGGAGCCGATGACGGTGCGGTGCTTGTGGACGCCGTCGTAGTTCGCGGTGATGGTGTTCGCACCGATGTTGGAGTCCTCGCCGACCTCGGTGTCGCCGATGTACGACAGGTGCGGGACCTTGCTGCCGCGGCCGATCACGGCGTTCTTGGTCTCGACGAAGGTGCCGATCTTGCCGCGCTCGCCCAGGATGGTGCCCGGACGCAGGTAGGCGAAGGGTCCGACCGAGGCGCCGTCGCCGATGACCGCCAGGGTCGCGTCGACGCGGTTCACGGTGGCGCCGGCGCCGACCTCGGTGTCGCGCAGGGTCGTGCCCGGCCCGACGACGGCACCGCTGGCGATCGCCGTCGCGCCGATCAGCTGCGTGTCGGGCAGCAGTTCGGCGTCGCGTTCGATCGTGACGTCGAGGTCGATCCAGGTCGAAGCAGGGTCCTGCACGGTGACGCCGGCCAGCTGGTGACGACGGACGATCCGGGCGTTGAGCTCTCGGGCCGCTTCGGACAGCTGCGCGCGGTCGTTGATGCCGACGACGAGCCACGGATCGGTCAGCGTGACGACGTCGACCCGACCACCGCGGGCGGCGACGAGGGCCGGGACGTCGGTGATGTACTTCTCGCCCTGGGCGTTCTCGGTGGTCAGCGAGGGCAGGACCGCACGGAGGTGGGTGACGTCGAACGCGTAGATGCCGGCGTTGGCCTCGGTGATCTGCAGCTGCTCCGGTGTGGCGTCCTTGTGCTCGACGACCCCGGCGAACGCCCCGTCGGCGTCGCGCACGATGCGCCCGAGCCCGGTCGGGTCGGGAGCGATGGCGCTGACGAACGTGGCGCCGTGTCCGCCGTCGCCGTGCGCGGTCACGAGGGTGTGGAGGCTCGGCGCGTCGAGCAGCGGCACGTCGCCGGAGAGCACCACGACGACACCGTCGAAGTCGGCCGGCAGCGCGTCCACTGCGACCTCCACCGCACGTCCGGTACCCGGGACGTCGTCCTGGTCGACGACGAGGGCGTCGGGCGCACGCTCGGTGATCTCGGCGGCGACTCGGTCACGTTCGTGCCGGACGACCACGACGACGTGGTCCGGGGACAGTGACTCTGCGGTCCGGAGCACGTGGGCGATCAAGGGCAGGCCGGCGAGCCGGTGCAGCACCTTGGGGAGCGAGGACTTCATGCGTGTGCCCTGCCCGGCGGCGAGGACGACGACGGCGATCCGCTGGTCGGTCATGCGTCCCATCCTGGCCCACCGTCCCCGCCTCGGACGACCGTGGGGCCGACGTGTGGGGAACTCCGCGGAGAACCGCATCGGTGCAGGAGAAGCCGCACCGGCCGTCGCGGCGTGACCGCCTGGAGGCCCGGTGCCGGCCCGTGGGACCGGCACCGGGCCTCCAGGCGGACACCGCGTGACGCGCAGCGCCGGCCCGGTCAGGCGGCCCGGTCAGGCGGTCAGCTCCGTCAGCTCGACCTTGATCCAGCCGGGTTCGCGGCGGTCGAAGGCCTCGTAGGCCTCGATGGCGGAGCCGATGCCCTCGTGTTCGGTGATGAGCGCCGTCGGGTCGAACTGCCCGGCCGCGACCATGTCGATGAGCGGCGGGGTGACCGAGTGGTGGTCGCAGTTGCCCATCCGGATCGTGAGGTTCTTGTTCATCGCCTCGCCGATCGGGTACGACTGCGCGGTCGGCCCGTACACGCCGATGATCCCGATCCGGCCGTACTTGGCGACCGAGGCGACTGCCCACTGGGCGACCTGGGAGGGCCCGTCGCCCGGCTTCCACTGCTGGTGCTCGCCGAACCCGTCGGGCGAGGCGTCGGGCGCGACCTGCTGCACCTCGGCGTCGAAGGCGGCGGCCTGTTCGTCGGACACCGCCGCGGGGCCGTGCTTCGGGCGCTCCGCGTCCACGCCGACCGCGTCGATGACGGCGTCCGCACCGATGCCGTTGGTGAGGTCCAGGATCGCCTGGACCGGGTCCTCCTCGTTGTAGTCGACGACCTCGCAGTGCTGCGCGAGGGCCGCGGCGAGCCGGGTCTCGTGCCCGTCGACGACGATGACGCGTCCGGCGCCCTGCTTGTAGGCCGAGGCGGCCGCGAACTGGCCGACGATCCCCGCGCCGAACACCACGACGACGTCACCGCGGCGGACCCCGGCGAGCTCGGCGCCGAACCAGCCGGTCGGGAAGATGTCGGAGAGCAGGATCGCCTGCTCGTCACTGACGTTCTCGGGCAGCGGGTGCATCGTGTTCTGCGCCCACGGCACCCGGACGTACTCGGCCTGCAGGCCGTCCACGGGACCGGTCGACTGCGGGCCGCCGAAGAAGCTCGTGCCCGCCTGGGGTCCGTTCGGGTTCGCCACGTCGCACTGCGCGGTCTGACCCATGCGGCAGTACCGGCAGGCGCCGCACGAGATGGTCGAGTTGATGACGACACGGTCGCCCGGGCTGAACCCGCGGACGGCGTCGCCGACCTGGGAGACGACGCCGACCGCCTCGTGGCCGAGGATCGTGCCCTCGACCATCGGTGCCATCGTGCCGCGGACGAAGTGGAGGTCGGTGCCGCAGATCGCCGAGCGGGTGATGTGCACGATCGCGTCGTGCGGGTCCTGGATGGTGGGCTCCGGGACCTCGTCGAGCCGGATGTCGCCGATGCCGTGCCAGACAACTGCCTTCATGGGGTTCCTCCTCGTGGGTCGTCCGGGCGGACGCTACGCGCGGGGGTCTCGGTGGCTGCGGAGGGCGCCGCGGCATGCGGACAGGGGGTCCCGGCGCGCGCGGGTGTCCGGTGCCGAGTGGTCACGAAGTGTCGCTCCGCGCGCGCGGGAGCGACAGTTCGTGACCTCTCGGCGGAGGTGAGCGGGGTGTCGCGACCGCTCGACGGACGGGAGGCACGCCCCGCGTCCGGCACCGAGCCTCCCGCCCGCCCCGCGGCCGCGACACCCCCGGGTGCGAGTCGCCGAGGGGTCACGAACCGTCGCTCTGAGCGCGCGGGACCGACGCTTCGTGACCGCTCGGCGGAGGTGAGCGGGTTGTCGTGACCGCTCGACGGACGGGAGGCACGCCCCGCGTCCGGCACCGCGCCTCCCGTCCGCCCCGCGGCCCCGACACCCCCGGGTGCCGGTCGCCGAGGTGTCACAAAGTGTCGTTCCGAGGGCGCGGGAGCGACACTTCGTGCGACCTCGGCGGAAGTGAGCGGCACGTCGAGCGACCTCGGCAGCCGACGGACGGGAGGCACGCCCTGCGTCCGGCACCGCGCCTCCCGTCCGCCCCGCGGCCGCGACACCCCCGGGTGCCGGTCGCCGAGGTGTCACAAAGCGTCGTTCCGAGGGCGCGGGAGCGACACTTCGTGCGACCTCGGCGGAAGTGAGCGG
>NZ_JARUXD010000028.1:0-40607 GCF_030433875.1 Curtobacterium sp. PsM8
CGCGTGCACCATCGCCCCCGCTGCCGCGCCGGGTACCAGGCGCGCCCGGCCGGAGTTGATCGTCAGGGCCGCCGCGGGGACGCCGTCGCGGTGGGGCCCCGCCCCCCCCCCCCCCCCCCCGGGCCTCCTGTCCGTCACCCGTCGTCCACCGCACGCGCGGCGCTGACGGGGGAGCGGACCGCGCTCGCGTAGGCTGGCGACATGCCCTCGGTCGTGCGCTTGTCAGACGTCTCCGTGGTCCGTGACGGGTCCACCATCCTCGACGGGATCTCGTGGGAGGTGCAGGACGACGAGCGCTGGGTGGTGCTCGGCGCGAACGGTGCCGGCAAGACCACGCTGCTGCAGGTCGCCGGGGCGCAGACGTTCCCGACCTCCGGTGAGGTCGAGGTCCTCGGGACCGAACTCGGCGGCGCCGACCTGTTCGAGCTCCGCCCCCGGATCGGCTTCGCGTCGACCGCCCTCGCGCGTCGGATCCCGATGACCGAGAAGGTCATCGACGTCGTCCTCACCGCCGCGTACTCGGTCACCGGCCGCTGGAACGAGGAGTACGAGGAACTCGACGTCCGCCGTGCCCAGCGGGTGCTCGAGGAGTGGGGCCTCGGCGCCTTCACCGAGCGCAGCTTCGGCGAGCTCAGCGACGGCGAGCAGAAGCGGGTCCAGATCGCCCGCGCGGTGATGACCGACCCCGAGGTGCTGTTCCTCGACGAGCCTGCCGCGTCGCTCGACCTCGGTGCCCGCGAGAGCCTGGTTCGCACCCTCGGCGGCTACGCGCAGAGCTCGGACTCGCCGGCGATCGTCATCGTCACCCACCACGTCGAGGAGATCCCCGCGGGCTTCACACACGCGCTCGTCCTCGCCGACGGCCACGTGCAGTCCGCCGGCCCGATCTCGGAGGTCCTGACCGCCGAGACGCTCTCCGCCGCGTTCGGCGTCGAGCTCACGGTGTCCCAGGACGCCGGCCGCTGGACCGCGCGCGCCGTCTGATCGGCCGCGGCTGCGCTCCGACGGGCCGCGACACAGCTCCGGACGCTCCCGATCCGGGCCGTCGTCTGGTAACGTGGTCCGCTGGCGTAGGCCACACGACTTCCCATCTTCCGTCATCGCGATCCACCGAGGAATCCCCATGAAGACCGAAACCCACCCCGAGTACCGCGCCATCGTCTTCCGTGACCTGGCTTCCGGTGAGACGTTCCTGACGCGTTCGACCGCGAACAGCGACAAGACCATCGAGCTCGACGGTGCGACCTACCCGGTCATCGACGTCGAGATCTCGTCCGCTTCGCACCCGTTCTACACGGGCAAGCAGCGCATCCTCGACTCGGCCGGCCGCGTCGAGAAGTTCAACCAGCGCTTCAAGGGCTTCAGCAAGTAAGCAGCTCTGCTCCTCCGGGAGTTCGAACGGGCGGTCCTCCTGCGGGAGGGCCGCCCGTTCTGTGTTGCGGTCAGGCCCGGGACGGCACCCCGGCGGCAGCGGCGGCGGCGAGCTGCACGAGCTCTTCGCCCGCCAGGACGCCCTGCGCCTGCGTCACGACGAGGTTCGGCGCCGTCCACCCGACGGCGTGCAGCTCACCGTGCGCCGGGCGGATCGCCACGTCCGCCCAGGCCAGCATCTCCCGGTCGAGCAGTGAGTCCCCGGCGGCGATCGTCCGGGTGGCACCGACCCGCTCGGCGACGGCGGCAAGTGCTCGTTCCTTCCGGATCGGCACCGGCACGGCGTAGAGCTTCCGTCCCTGCACGGACACCCGCCAGCCGAGCTCGGCGAGTTCGGCGGCGAACGCCTCCACGGCACTGTCCGGCAGCTCGGACCGCTCGACGATGGCGTAGACGAAGAGGTCCTCGGCACGGCGGGTGCGGAGGACCGAGCCCTCGGGCAGCGCGCTGGCCAGGCGGTGCTCGACCTCGGGCAGGGGAGCCGACGTTGCCGCCATCTCGTCGCGGAGGGTGGCGGTCCAGGACTCGTCCGGCTCGCCGTCGTGCAGCACGACCGCGCCGTTCGTCGTCACGGCCCATCCGGTCGTCGGCAGCGGCAGCCGGATGCGCTGGAACTGGGCGACCGTGCGGGTGGTCACCGGGACCACGACGGACGTCTCGGCCAGGGCCTCCAGGGCACGCTCCGCACGACGGGTCATGAACGACAGCGGCAGACCCTGGTACACCTCGGTGACGACGAGCGAGGGTGCGGCCTCGTCCGGACCCTCGAGCATGAGCGCGGCGGCGGAGTAGACGACGGTGCGGTCGAGGTCGAACCCGACGAGGGCGCTCATGCGTCCGCGCCGGTCGTCGCAGCGGTGTCGCCGGTATCCGCGGCCGGGTCGGTGCCCGTGTCCGACACCCGGCTGCCGAGCGGGTGGATGAGCCCGACGCAGCTGTAGGACAGGTCGGGTCGGGTCACGACGGGCACACCACGCTCGCGCGCCAGAGCGACCACGTGCGCGATGTCGACGTCCTCCGGGTCCCGGACCAGCACCTGCCACGGGACACGGCGCAGCAGGACACGGGTGGTCTCGCCGACGCCCGGCTTCACCAGGTGCAGGTCGGTGATGCCGTACTCGGCGCCGATGGCCTCGACGGTCCGCATGCCGCGCCAGTCGACCGCACGTGACGCCGGACCACCGTCGGACGCGAGGGCCGCGTCGACCCGGGGCCGGACGGCGGCGAACCGCTCGGCGATGGTGGCGACGAACGAGCGTGAGTGGTCGCGGGCACCGAGCTCGCGGTACTGCTTCGCCCCGTGCAGCGTGCCCTCCGGTGTCCACGCCCGGTTGAACACCGTGCGGGACACGAGCCCGGACACGGTGGAGTTGAGGCAGGCCGACGGCACGAGGTAGTCGTCACGGGTGCCGTGCAACGGGGTGCAGCCGGCCGGGTCGGCGAGGACCGCGAGTTCGTCGCCGAAGCGCACCCCGTCCGAGGCCGCGAACCGGTCGAGTGCGTCCGTCAGCTCGCGCGTGATGGCCCCCTTGCCGGTCCACCCGTCGACGAAGACGACCTGGGACGCGTCGTGGTGTGCCGCGAGCCAGCGGAGTGCGGTCTCGTCGATGCCCACGCCGCGGACGATGCTCGCCGTGTAGTGCTGCAGGCGGACACCGCGCTGCTGCTCGGCCCACCGACGCATCAGGATCCCGACGGGCGTCCCGGCACGGGCGAGGGAGACGAGCACCGCGTTCGGCCGGTCGCGGAGGACCAGGTCCGTGACGATCCCGACCGCCTCGGCGATCCGGTCCGCCGAGCGTCCGAGGGCGTCCCGGTACAGCTCCTCGTAGGACTCCGACGGCACGTACTCGACGGGCAGCGACTCGGCGTAGTTCGCGCCCTCGAGCTGGATGGCACGCTCGCGGTCGGCGGTGTCGGCCTCCAGGGCGGCATCGGCCAGGTCCTGCAGCAGCCAGGTCACCTCGTCCGGCTCGTACGACCCGAAGGACGGACCCGTCAGCGGGCGCGGGGCGGACTCCGGAGCTCCGGCGGGTTCGAGTGCGCTGTCCACGAGGACCACGCGCGACGTGACGGCGGCGAGCACGTCGAGCAGACCGTCGGGCCCCTCGAGGGCGGCCTGCGTGGTGCCCGGCTCGGGGACGACGACGACCGCATCGAAGCCGTGCACGTTGTACGCGTACCGCTCACCCGGGCCGTCCACCGTGACGTCGTGGGAGCGGTGCCGGATGCCGGAGCGGATCGGCCACGCCGGGTCGTCGAAGACGGCGACGGGCGAGCGGGTGCTCGTCGACGAGCGGACGTCCGCGGTGCTCCGGCGGCGGAGTGCGTCCGCGATCGCGAGCGGTGTCGCTATGTGCTCCTCGGCGCCGAGCACCAGGACGCGGTCCGGCACGACGCCGGCCTCGCTCGTCAGCACCCGGGCGAGGTCGGCGGCGATGCCCTCGACGTCGGTCCGCGGGGTGCGGACGCGCGCAGCCGGGGTACCGGTGCGGTCGACGGCGGTCGGCCGTGCGGTGACCACTGTGACCGCCCCGGGACGGGAGGCACGGGGCGGGGCCGGCACGGGCCTCCCGTCCGACGTCGGCTCGCGGCCCGGTGCCAGGTCCGCGGGCGCCGTGGTGAGCGGCGCGGCGACCGCGGCGACGAGTTCGGCTGCGGTGTCGGTGAGGCCGTCGGGCAGCGCGACGCGACCGCGTCCGAGGGCGACGACCGCGACGGGCGCGCCGAGTTCGGTGGCCAGGGCCTCGGTCGCGGCGACGTCCTCGTCGGAGCGGAGGTCGACGAGGGCGGCGACGACCCACTGCCGCTGCGGTGCGACGGCGTGCAGGGCGCGGATCGTGGCGCGGGCCGTGGCCCCGGTGCTCAGTTCGTCGTCGACCAGGACGACCGTGCCGTCGGCCGGCAGCCAGTCGTCCTCGGTCGGCAGCAGGCGGTGCGCAGTCGCGTGCGAGTGCGCCTCGTCGAAGCCGGCGGCCGGCGTCGCCCCGGGCGGGTCGTGGCGTGTCGAGTGCAGGTACCCGGCGCCGAGAGCCTCGGCGACGGTCGCGCCGAGGGCGGTCGCGGTCTCGGCGAACCCGAGGACGAGCACGTCCGGCAGGGTCGGCCGGACCGCGGCGAGGTCGGTGCGGAGCGTGGTGGCGGCCCGGTGCAGGGCGTCGGAGACGTTGCCCGAGTCGGTCGCCGTGTCGGCCTGCTGCTGCAGGTCGAGGACCGCCCGGAGGCGCGTGGCGGCCTCGGCGTCGAGGCGCGCTCCGCCATCGAGGACGTCCGCGACCCGGGCACCCAGCGCCTCGCCGGCGAGAAGCGCGACGGCGGGCACGGTCGGCACGTGCTTCGCGAGGACGGTGGACACGAGCAGGTGCGCGCGGCGGGGGTTCCGGCGGAGTGCGAGCCGGACGAGCGACGCCAGCGGGACACCTGGAGCGGTGGACCCGTCGCCGGCGGTGGACTCGTCCGTCAGCACCACGCCGAGCTCGTCGGGCGTCGGCAGGACGGACCCCGACGGGCCTGCGGTGGGGGTGGTCGTGGTCACGGCTGGCTCCGCTCGAGCAGGTCGACGTAGGTCACGTCCGGGGTGGCCACACCGAACGCCCGGGCCCGGAGCATGGTTCGCTCCGCCCAGGCGTGGTGCGGTTTCATCTCGTTCATCTTGTTGCCGTACCGGGAGGCGGCGACCCCACCCGTCGCGTTGGCGAGCACGTCGGACGCGTCCGAGAACTCCTCGTCGCTCACGACCGACATCGCGTGCACGAGCGGCACGTGGCGCGGGTGGATGACCGTCTTGCCGGTGAGGCCGTTCGCGCGGTCGAGGGTGACCTCGCGGAGCAGCCCGTCGAAGCCCTCCAGGAGCAGCTGCCGGCGGAGCTGGAGGTCCCCGGCCTCCTGGAACGGCGTGGTGCGCAGCTGCGTGCGGAACACCCGGTCGGAGTCCGGGTAGTGCTCCCACACCGGCCCGGCGACGACGAAGCCGTCCCGGGCGCGGCCGAGGACGTTCACGACGTCGCCGATCACGGACGCGAGCACCTGCACGTCGTACACGGTGAGGTGCGAGGGACGCCGGAGACCGTAGACGCTCGACAGGTCGGTCGCCCCGATCCGGACCGCCAGGACGTCGTCCCGCCGCTCCAGCAGCAGGTCGTGGACGTCGGCGAGGGCCTCGGTGCGTGACTCGCGGTGCATGATCGCGGGGGACTCGAGGATCGGCATCACGAGCAGCCGGGCGCCGGCGGCACGGCCTGCGTTCGCGGCGTCGAGCACCTCGAACCACTGCGCCCCGGCACCGTCCGGGTTCTCGAACTTCGGCAGGACGATGCCGGCCAGGACGTCGAGGGCGCGACTGCCGAAGCGGTCGAGCAGCCGGGCGAAGTGCTCGGGCGTCCGGACGCGCAGGAACAGCTGCGGCAGCGTCGCCGGGTCGAGTTCCTCGGTCAGGGTGCGGAGCGCGGTCTCGACGTTCGCCTCGGCCGTGGGGAGGTCGTCGTCGGCGACGGAGTCCTCCAGGCACAGCACGATCGAGCCGGCGCCGAGTTCGGTCTGGCGGCGGACGTCCCGCACCAGGTCCGGCCGGATGCCCGGTGTGTACAGGGTGGCACCGAGGGCCACCGCGCGGAGGTCCTGCGGGCTGTCCCGCGTCACGTCCTCGGGCGGTCGGAGGAACAGGGGTTCCTGATCGGCGATGTTGGCGAAGTGGCGCACGGATCAGACTCCGACGGTCGGGGCGGACAGGACGAACCCGAACGCGGCGAACACGTCGCCGTCGTGGGTCGCCCTGGGGAACGGCTCGGCGCGGAGCTCGAGTTCGCCGTCGATGACGGAGAGCGCCAGGATCGTGGTGGTGTCGGCGTCGCCGGCGTCGACCGCCAGGGTGGTGCCGTCGTGCAGCCCGATGACGAGCCGGTCCGACCCGCGCCCCATCACGAGCGCCCGGCGGAGCTGCCGGACGTGCCGCAGGGCCACCAGGACGTCGGGACCGTCGTAGCCGACCAGGGGCCGGTTGCCGCGGGTCGTCGCGGAGCGCCCGGCGGTCGCACCGTCAGCGGTCGCCGCGCCGACCACGTGGTCGACGGACTCCCACGCGGCACTGGTCGAGCCGGTCACCCGCAGGGCGCCGACGGCGGAGCGGCGGCGGTCGATGCGGACGACCGGGTCCTCGGGGCCGAGGACGCGGACGTCGCGCGGATCGGGTGCCGGGAAGGGGCGGATCCGGGAGGCCCGTTCCGCCAGCCGACGTGCGATGCGGTCGGGACGTGGCTGGGTGGACGCGGTGGACCCGGGACCGGCTGGGCGGGCTGCCCCGCTCGGGGGCGTCGCGGCGGATCGGGGCGGTGACGTCTGCTGGGCCGGCTGCGCTCGCGGTGCCGGCTGTGCCGGCTGTGCCGGCGCGCGGCCGAAGGACAGGCTCAGTCCACCACCGGAACTCGACGGTGCCGACGCGGCCGGGGCCGACGCTGTGGGCGCCGATGCCGCGGGCGGCGCAACGGGGGCAGCGGAGCGGTCGATCGAGAGACCGGACGAGGCGGTGGTGCCGGACGAGGCGGCGGTCGGGCGGGCCTCCTGGCCGGGCGAGGTCGGACGGACGCGACGGCGGAGGAACGGGTGCCCCGTCGTCATCGTGCGCGGCCGATGCCGTGGTCGGCGCGCAGGCCGGTCAGACCCGTGGTGTAGCCCTGACCCACGGCACGGAACTTCCACTCCGAGCGGTGGCGGTACAGCTCACCGAGGATCACCGCATCGATCAGGTGGTTCCGCTCCGACGGCAGCGGGAACGCGACGAGCTCGCGGCCGTCCGGCGCACAGACGCGGACCGACATCGAGCGGACCGAGCCGAGGTCCTTCGGGGACCGCGGGTCGGGGTCCAGGTAGACCGCGAAGACGATCTTGTCGACGGCGTCCGGGATGGATGCGAAGTCGACGTCGATCTCCTCCTGGTCGGACTCGTCCAGGTACCGGACCGACGCGTCGGCGCTCTCGAGCTGGTTGAAGAAGACGAGGTCCTCGTCGGAGAGCACGTGGCCGTCCGGACCGCAGACGATCGCCATCGGGACGAGTTCGGCCGAGGGCCCGCGGCTGGCGATCTGGTCCCAGTGGATGCCGACGACCACCGCGGTGAGACCGGGGTTCTCGGCGGTCAGCGCGGCGTTCGCCCCGGGGACGAGCTGCCCGGTCACGAGTCGGCTCCGCGCAGGCGCAGGCCCTCGTCGCCGTCGCCCAGGCGGTCCCGGAGGAAGCGGCCGTGCGAGGAGAGTTCGGCGATGGCGCCGCTCCTGATCTGTTCGTGCATGTCCTCCACCGTCTCCGCGACGACGTCGAGTTGGCCGGCGAGGGTCGCCGTGGCGGCGCTCTCCGGGGTCCGGTCCGCTGCGGGCAGCGACCGGTAGGTCCGGACGGGCGTGGGCAGGTAGTCGTTCACGATGGCCTGGAAGAGGTACCGCTGCTCGGTGGAGGCGCCGCGTGCGACCACGGTGCCCGCCGCTTCGCGGAGGAGGTCCTCGACGTGGCGGACCCGCGACGACACCACGGTCGGCAGGTCGGCTCCGGCCGCCCGGACGATGGTCCGCAGGTCGTCGAGCCCGGCCGCGGCCGCGGCGTCGTCGGCCGCGCCACCGGAGCCGCGGACGTCGATGCGCGCCGCGGCAGCGGCTGCGGCCGACGCCGGGGTCTCGGCGTCCGGGTCGGGGACCCGGCGTTCCTGACCCTCGTCGTCGCGGCCGAACAGCGCGCGCAGGCGATCACGCACGGCAGTCGACCGCAGACGTCATCGCGTGACCGATCGGGGGTCGTCGTCGGTCTGACGAGCACGCTCGAGGTACGGCTTCGCCCGCTGGATGCCGGACTCGAGCGCCGAGACGGTCGAGGACATGTTCTGCGCCGCCTGCGAGCGGAAGGAGTCGATGGCGTCCATCGTCTGGAACACGTTGTCGAAGGCCTTCTGCAGGGTCTCGACGCTGACGCCGGAGTTCGTCGCCTGCTCGTGGATCCGCGTGGTCTGGTCGCGCAGCATCTCGCTGGTCTGCAGGATCATCGCGTTCGTGGTGCTGTTCACGGCGTCGATCTGGTCGAGCACCATCTTCTGGTTCGCCAGGGCCTGCGCCACGACGACGGCCGTGCGGAGGGCCGCGATCGTCGTCGTCCGGGCACGCTCGACGCCCTTGATGAGCTCGGTGTTGTTCTTCCGGACCAGGTCCATCGCCAGGTAGCCCTGCACCGACACGGCGAGCTGGGTCAGGATGTCCTGGTGCCGCTGGCGCACCGGGAAGAGCACGTCGGACTCGAGCTTCTGCGCCTCGTCCACCCGGCCGCCGTTCCGCAGGCTCTCGATCTTCGTGACCGTCGCCGCGTCGAGCGCCTTGGCGAAGACCGCGTACTCGCTGAGCTGCTGCATGGTCTCCCACAGCTGGACCTTCTCGTCCGCCAGCGTGGCGTTGTCCTTGCGGAGCTCGTCCTGCCCGGCCATCAGCGACTTGATGATCTTGTCGAGCTGGGTCTGCGCGGACTCGTAGCGCTGGAAGTACTTCGCCAGCTTGTTGCCGCCGGGGATCATGCCGAGGATCTTCCGACCGGTGCTGAGGTCGGCCTGGTTCGGCGTGAGGTCCTCGACGGTGGAGCGCAGGTCGCCGAGGGTCGTCGCGACCTTCACCTGCGCGTCGTCACCGGAGCGCTTGGCGCCGGCGACGGACGACTGCGACCGCTCGAGCATCCGCGACGAGAACCCGCCCGACCGCGCGATCTCCGACCCGGCGATGGCGTTGATGCCGTCCACCTTCTCGGTGAACGCGGGCGAGCGAGGGTCGAGGTTCGCGACCTCTTCGACGAACTCCCGAGCCTGGGCCGCGATCTGCGACTGACGGTCGGCGTCCACCGGCACCATGCCCGGAGCGTCGTCCGGGGTGACGACCTCGGCGGCGTCAGCGGCACGCAGGACGAGGGCGTCCTGCGACGGGTCGGTGGGCTCCGGCGGAGCGAGCGGTCCGGGCATCGGTGGTCTCCTGTGACGAGGTGGAACTGCTGAGTGCTGCTGGTGCTGGTGCTGGTGCTGGTGCTGCTGGTGATGCGGTGGCGGTGGCGCCGCCGGTCAGCTGAGGTTGACGCCGAAGTCCGTGGCGACACCCGCGAGACCGGACTGGTAGCCCTGACCCACAGCGCGGAACTTCCACTCGGCCCCGCTGCGGTAGATCTCCGAGAAGATCATCGCGGTCTCCGGGGCGGCGTCCTCGGAGAGGTCGAACCGGACGATCTCGGCGCCGTCCTGGTCGAGCACACGCGAGTACGCGCTGCGGACCTGGCCGAAGTTCTGGCGGCGTGCCTCGCCCTGGTCGATCGAGACGACCACGACGACGCGGTCGACGTCGGCCGGAAGGCTCTGCAGGTCGATGGCGATCTGCTCGTCGTCACCGTCGCCCTGGCCGGTGCGGTTGTCGCCCTTGTGCTCGACGGAGCCGTCGATGCTCTTGGGCTGGTTGTAGAAGATGAAGTCGGCGTCCGAGCGGACCTTGCCGTCGGGGCCGACGAGCAGCGCCGAGGCGTCGAGGTCGAAGGCCTCGCCGGCCGTGGTGCGCGGGTCCCAGCCGAGGCCGACGGTGGCCACGGTGAGCCCTGGGCTCGTCTTCGTGAGGGAGAGGTTGCCGCCCTTGCTGAGGGAGAGTCCGGCCATGATCGGGTCCTTTCGGTTGTGGGGGAGCGTCGTCGGTGACGCTGTGCGCGTCGCGTGCCTCGGGTGTGTCGGGCGATCGTCAGTCGAGGACGACGCCGTAGTCGGTCGCCACGCCGCGGAGGCCGGTCGCGTAGCCCTGGCCGACGGCGCGGAACTTCCACTCGCCGTCGTAGCGGTAGATCTCGGCGAAGATCATGCCGGTCTCCGATGCCGCGTCCTCGGTGAGGTCGAAGCGGACGACCTCGTTGCCGGTCTCGTCGTTGACGACCCGGCAGAACGCGCCACGGACCTGCCCGAAGTTCTGGTGACGGGCATCGGCCTGGTCGATCGTGACGACGATGACGACACGCGAGACGTCGGCGGAGACGATGTCGAGTTCGATGAGGATCTGCTCGTCGTCGCCGTCACCCTCGCCGGTGCGGTTGTCACCCTGATGGACGACCGAGCCGTCCACCGACTGCAGCTGGTTGTAGAAGATGAAGTCGTCGTTGGAACGGACCTTGCCGTTCGCGCCGACCAGCAGCGCCGAGGCGTCGAGGTCGAACTGCTCGCCCGCCGTCGTGCGCGGGTCCCAGCCGAGGCCGATCATGGCCCGGCGGAGCCCCGGATCGGTCTTGGTCAGGGAGAGGTTGTTGCCCTTCGAGAGCGAGAGGGTCGCCATCGATCGTCCTTCCGTCTGTGGGGTCGGCTCAGAGCGCGGCGGCTGCGGGGCCGACGAGGTCCTGGACCGTCCGGCCGTCGGCACGTTCGCCGATCGCCGTGAAGGTCCATCCTGCTCCGGTGCGGGACACCTTCGCCATGACCATCGCGGTGTGCTGGCCGGAGTCGGTCAGCTGGTAGCGGGCGACCTCGGGCGCACCCGCGGTGGAGTCGTCGACCACGCGGCAGAACGCGTTCTGCACGTTGTCGAACGTCTGGCGGCTGTAGCTGCTGATCACGAAGACGATCTGCTGCACGGCACCGTGCACCGCGCTGAGGTCGATGCGGATGACCTCGTCGTCGCCGTCGCCCTCACCGGTGAGGTTGTCGCCGGTGTGCTGCGCGGAGCCGTCCTTGCTGCGGAGCTGGTTGAACCAGACGTAGTCGACGGGCTGGCCGTCGGCGCCGAAGAAGATCGCGGAGGCGTCGAGGTCGACGTCCGCGGACTTCTTGCCGCCGAACAGGCCGCGCTTCGTCGCCACGGCGTCCCACCCGAGACCGAGACGGACGCGCGACAGTGCGCTGCCGTCGGTCTTGGTGAGCGAGAGCGCCTGGCCCTTCTGGAGGCTGAGACCCATTGCGGTGAACCCTTCGTCGGTGGTGCAGTCCTGGTCGCGACCGTCAGGAGGCGACGGCTGCGTGGTCGTCTGCCGGCTCGTGCTCGCCGGCCTTGCGCTTGTTGCGGACCACCGAGGAGATGAAGGCGGCGAGGATGAACACGACGCCGATGAGGCCGGTGACGACCTCGTTCACCTCGGTGGTGATCGTGACGAGCAGGATCGCCGCGAGTGCACCGATCGCCCAGTGCGCACCGTGGTCGAGGTACTCGAACTCGTCCAGCGTGCCCTGTCGGACCAGGAAGACGGTGAGAGAACGCACGAAGAGGGCGCCGATGAGGCCCAGACCGAGGGCGATGATGATCGGGTCGGCCGTGATCGCGAAGGCGCCGATTACCCCGTCGAACGAGAACGACGCGTCGATGACCTCGAGGTAGAGGAACAGCAGGAACGCGGCCTTGCCGGCGACGTTGCCGACGCGGCGCTTGTTGCTGATGCGGTTCGCCTCGGCGACCATCTCGCCCGTGCTCTCGAACGAGTTGCCGTCGTCCTCAGGGTCGTCGACGTCGAACAGCCCGCCGAGGCCGGTGACCAGGAAGTACGTGACGAGTCCGGCGATGCCCGCGATGAGGACCGTCGACTGGTGGTCGCCGGCGGTGGTCCCCGCGACGGCCAGCAGCGCGAGGGCGACGATGACGTTGACCATCGGGAGCTTGCCGATGAAGAGCAGCGGGCGTTCGAGCCAGCGCAGCCAGAGGATGTCGCGCTCCTCGAACATGAAGTCCAGGAAGATCATCAGCAGGAACATGCCACCGAAGGCAGCGATCTGCGGGTGCGCCTCGTGGAGCAGGTACGCGTAGGTACCGGGCTCGTCGATCGGGCCCTTCTCGAGGGCGAGCTGCACGGCCTCGACCGGGTTCAGCGACGCCGTGACGCCGACGATGAGCAGCGGGAAGAGCACGCGCATGCCGAAGACCGCGATGACGATGCCCACGGTGAGGAACATCTTCTGCCAGAACGGGTTCATCCGCTCGAGGATGCGGGCGTTGACGACCGCGTTGTCGAAACTGAGGCTGATCTCGAGCACGCCGAGGATCGCGGTGATGATGACCGCGCTCCATCCGCCGTAGACCAGCGCGATGGCCAGTGCGAGCACGGTGATGGCCAGGGACCACCCGAAGGTCTTCAGGAACACGTGCGCGGATCTCCCCTTGAGCGTGCGGTGCAGACGGTGTCTGCAGTGCGGTCGTCGAGGGGACGGCGCTGTCCGGCCCTCCCCCTCTCGGAATGCTACATGCTCGGGGCCGAGTGCCGACGGGGCCAGGTGCCGTCGGCGGTGAACGACGGATCGCGCTTGCTCCGCATGTACTCCTGGAAGGACGCGGCCTGTTCGGAGCACCACGCGACCTGCTTGCGGTGCAGCTCCTCGGCGCTGATGTCGAGCTCGTCCGGGTACTTGGCGGCGATGGCCTGGGCGACCCGACCGGCGGCGATCGCGTCGGCACCCGCGTCGTGCGCGTCGTCGAGCTGCACGCCGTACAGCTGCGAGGCGACCTCGAGCGTCCGCTTGCCCTTCCGGTACGTGTCGAGTGCCTTGTCCATCACGAGCGGGTCGACCACGTTGCCGATCACGGGGGAGGCGATGCCGTGCCGCTTGGCCTCCCGGTCGAGCAGCGTCAGGTCGTAGGGGGCGTTGTAGATCACCAGCGGGATCCCGCGGGCGAACACGGCCTCCACCGCGGCGACGATCTCGGCCACGACCTCACCGGCGGGTCGGCCTTCGGCCCGGGCGCGTTCGGTCGTGATGCCGTGCACCGCCGCGGCCTGCTCCGGGATCTCGATGCCCGGGTCGGCGAGCCACGCACCCTCGACGATCGAGCGGCCGGTCATGTCGATGAGGCCCACGTGCGCACTGACGATGCGCGCGGTCTCGACGTCGATGCCGGTCGTCTCGAGGTCGAACACCCCGAGTGCGTGCCACCACGGTCGGGTGGTCAGGTCCTGCGGGGGCCGGGTCGCCGTGTCGAGCTCGGCAGCGGGGGAGGTCACGCGGTCAGGCTAGCCAACGGCACCGACAGCCCCGCGAGGCGCGCTCGCGTTCTCGGCACCCTGACCGACGTGCAGCCAGTAGAACGCCTGCGTGCCGAGCGTCAGCGTGACGGTGCCGTCCGCGTCGAAGGACGGGAAGGAGCCGCCGCCGAACAGGTCGACGAGGGGGCGGCCGGCGAACTCGGGCGCGGTGATCGTCACGGACGTCGGGTTGTGGGCGAACGAGAACACGCAGAGCACGTCCTCGGCGCTCGGGCCGAACTGCTGGTCCGAGCCGGAACCCGCCCAGGACCGGACGAACGCCAGCACGCTGTCGTTCGAGGTCTGCTGCACCGCGATCGACCCCATCCCGAACACCGGGTGGGCCTTCCGCACGTGGATCACGTTGCGGATCCAGTGCAACAGGGAGCGGGACTGCGCCAGCTGGGCCTCGACGTTCACCTGGGCGTAGTTGAACACCAGGGACTGCACGACCGGCAGGAACAGCTTGCCCGGGTCGGCGGAGGAGAACCCGGCGTTCCGGTCCGGGGTCCACTGCATCGGCGTGCGCGAGGAGTCGCGGTCCGGCAACCAGATGTTGTCGCCCATCCCGATCTCGTCGCCGTAGTAGAGGAACGGTGAGCCGGGCAGCGAGAAGAGCAGCGCGTGCACGAGTTCGAGCTCGGCGCGGGAGTTGTCGAGCAGCGGCGCGAGACGACGACGGATGCCGATGTTCGAGCGCATCCGCGGGTCGTAGCCGTACCAGCCGTACATCGCCTGCCGGTACTCCTCGCTGACCATCTCGAGCGTGAGCTCGTCGTGGTTGCGGAGGAACACACCCCACGCGGCCGTCTCGGGGACGTCGAGCGTCTCGGACAGGATCGCCTGCAGCTCCTTGGCGTGCTGGGCACGGAGCGAGTAGAAGATGCGCGGCATCACCGGGAAGTCGAAGGCCATGTGGCACTCGGGTTCCTCGTCGGTGCCGAGGAACGCGGCCGTCTCGCGGGGCCACTGGTTCGCCTCGGCGATGAGCACCCGCCCCGGGTACTCGTCGTCCACCATCGCGCGGAGCTTCTTGATCCACTCGTGGGTCTCCGGCTCGCCCTCGCCGTTGCCCTCCTCCGACTGGAACAGGTACGGGATCGCGTCGAGCCGCAGCCCGTCGACACCGAGGTCCAGCCAGTGCCGGACGACGTCGTACACCGCCTCGACGACGGCGGGGTTCTCGTAGTTGAGGTCCGGCTGGTGCGAGAAGAACCGGTGGAAGAAGAACTGCCGACGGACCGGGTCGAAGGTCCAGTTCGACTCCTCGGTGTCGACGAAGATGACGCGGATGTTGGAGTACTCCTCGTCGGTGTCCCGCCAGACGTAGAAGTCGCCGTAGGGGCCGTCCGGGTCCTCGCGCGACTGCTGGAACCACTCGTGCTGGTCGCTCGTGTGGTTGATCACCATGTCGATGACGATGCGCATGTTCCGCTCGTGCGCCTTCGTGACGAGTTCGCGGAACTCGTCGAGGGTGCCGAACTCGGGCAGGATCGCCTTGTAGTCCGAGATGTCGTAGCCGCCGTCGCGCAGCGGGGAGCGGAAGAACGGCGGCAGCCAGAGCGCGTCGACGCCGAGCCACTGCAGGTAGTCCAGGCGGCTGATCAGGCCCTGCAGGTCGCCGGTGCCGTCCCCGTTCGAGTCCACGAACGAGCGGATCATGCACTCGTAGAACACCGAACGCTTGTACCAGAGCGGGTCGAGGGTCAGTCCGGGCTGCTGGATCGGGGCTGTGAAGGACACCGTGCTCCTCGAAGGTCGTCGACGGTCCTCCAGAGCAGGAGGGTCGCCCCGGACACGCTAGCCGCGGGACCTCCGACGCGCACACCGTGGAGCCGGAGAGGTTCCCTAGACTGGCGCGGATGCAACCGCCCGTGCTGTCCCCGTACCAGTCGCTGATGGCGGCCACCCCCGTCGTGCACCGCACGGTCCAGGTCCAGGACCGCACCACGCACTTCTGGGAGTACGGCCCCGCCGAAGCCGAAGCCGAAGCCGAAGCCGAAGCCGAAGCCGAAGCCGGAACCGCCCCGGCGACCGTGCTGGCGGTGCACGGGTTCCGCGGCGACCACCACGGGCTCGAGTCGATCGCAGCACACCTGGTCGCCGGCCACCCGACCGGCGTGCGGGTGGTCGTGCCCGACCTGCCCGGCTTCGGCGTCTCCGACCCGCTGCCGACGTCCGACCTGGACGGCTACGTGCACTGGCTCGAGGGCTTCCGCGACGCGCTCGGCCTCGACCGGGACACCGTGGTCCTCGGTCACTCCTTCGGGTCCATCGTCGTGTCGGCTGCGGTCGCCGCCGGCCTCGACACCCGCCTGCTCGTCCTGGTGAACCCGATCGCCGCGCCCGCACTGCAGGGTCCGCGAGCGATCGGCACCGGCGTCGCCATCGCCTACTACCGCCTCGGCGCCTGGTTGCCGAGGCGGCTCGGGCTCGGTCTGCTGCGGAACCGCGTGATCGTCCGCGCGATGAGCATCGCGATGCTCAAGTCGCGTCGGCCGTCGCTCCGGCGGTGGGTGCACGACCAGCACGACCGGTACTTCTCGGCCTTCGCGAACCGCACCAGCGTCCTGGAGGCGTTCCGGACCTCCGTCACGCACGACGTCGCGCAGTTCGCCGACCGGATCGCGGTGCCGACCCTCCTGGTCGCGGCCGAGCACGACGACATCACGGCCGTCCCGGAGCAGCGTGCCCTGGCGGAGCGGCTGGCCGACGCGGAACTCGTCGTCGTCCCGGGCGTCGGCCACCTGGTGCACTACGAAACGCCGGCCGCGGCTGCGAGCGCGGTCCTCCGACGGATGCAGACGTCGTGACCCGCCTCCGGATCGGCATCGACTGCCGCTACGTCCGCATCGGCCGGCACGACGGCATCAGCCGGTTCACGGCGGGCGTCGCCGCCCACCTGCCCGACCGGCACGACCACGTGCTGCTCGTCTCCGATGAACGACAGCTCGAGTCCCTGCCCGCCGGGATGCCGTGGGAGCTCGTCCCGGCGCCGACCGACGCGGGGGAGCCCCTCGTGGCCCGCCACGTCAACCGCCTGGGCCTGGACGCCGTGTTCTCGCCGATGCAGACGATGGGTTCCCGTGGGCGGCGGTACGCCCTCGTGCTCACGCTGCACGACCTCATCTACTACCGGAACCGCACGCCCCCGCGTGAGTTCTCGTGGCCGCTGCGTCTCGGGTGGCGGGCGTTCCACCTGGCCTGGTGGCCGCAGCGGTTCCTGCTCAACGGTGCCGACGGCGTGGTCACGGTCTCCGAGACGACCGCCGGGCTGATCGCCGAGCACCGTCTGACGGACCGTCCCGTCACGGTGGCGTACAACGCCGCCGACCCGGCCGAGCCCCGCGACACCGATGCACCTCGGCAGAAGTCGCTCGTCTACATGGGCTCGTTCATGCCGTACAAGAACGTCGAGACGCTGGCGGCCGCGCTGCCCCTGCTCGGCCCGGACTGGACGCTGCACTGCATGTCGCGCGTGTCCGACGCCGATCGGGCACGTCTCAGCGGGCTGGCCCCGGCCGGCGCGGTCGTCTTCCACGACGGCGCGAGCGACGAGGAGTACCGCGCGGTGCTCCGGTCGGCGACGGCCCTGGCGACCGCCTCGTACGACGAGGGCTTCGGCATCCCGCTGGTGGAGTCGATGGGCGTCGGCACACCGGTCGTCGTCAGCGACATCCCGATCTTCCGAGAGATCGGAGGCGAGGTCGCCGAGTACTTCGACCCGTCGTCACCGTCCGCCGTCGCGGCTGCGGTCCGCCGACTGGAGGCCCGGTGGGAAGCCGCCTCGCAGGCGTCGGTCGCGCAGGCGGCCCGGTTCCGGTGGCAGGACTCCGCCGAGCAGGTCGTGCGTGCGGTCGAACGTGCGGTCGCCGACCGGGAGGCTCGTCACCGCTGAGCGTGGCCGCGAGCGTCCGACGTCAGCTCCCGCGACGTCAGCTCCCGCGACGTCAGCTCCCGCGACGTCAGGGGTGGACCGTCTGCACCTGGACGCCCGGGAAGACCTCGTCACCCACCTGCTCGGCAGCGGCGGCGACCGCGGCGAACCCGACGCCGAGACCCGCTGACCGCACCGTCACCCGCTGGGCGGCGGGCTCGTCGGACCGTCCGTCCGACCGGGCCTCGAACGTGCAGGCGACCCCGAGCACACCCCCGATCGCGCTGAGCCGCTCGGCCAACCGCAGTCGCCGCTGACTGGACTCCTCGGAGTCGGAGACCCCGACCTGCCGGGTCCCGAAGTCCACCTCGGCCCAGATCCGGACGCCCGAGCCCGAGCTGTCGGCGGCTGCGCTGCTGACGGCGGAGACGAGGGCCCGACGGTCCTCCGCACCGAGTTCCGGGTCGGCGCGGACGAGGGCGGTCACGTCGTAGCCTGCGAACGAGGTCTTCTCGGTCCGGGCCCGTTCGACCGCGCTGACGCCCGGCAGGGCCGACGCCGCCGCCACGAACCGGGCACGGTCGCCCTCCGGCTGCGGGAACACCCCGCCCACGCCGCGCTGGACCCCGGACAGGATGACGCCGAGGACGACGACGAGCACCACGGCGACCACGACGACGCCGAGGACGACCGCCGTGCCGGCGCGGACCCGTTCGGGCCGGGACAGGGCACGCATCGAGGCGGTGTCCGGACCGAACGCGGCGTCGAGGTCGTCGTCGTCATCCCACGGATCACGGCCGCGGGGACCGTCGGTGTGTCGTCCACCAGCGCTCACAGCGTCACCTCGCAGCGGCCGGACCGTTGCTCGGACCGCACCGTCCACCGGAGCGTAGTCCGCGCCCTGGTCGGGCGCTCTCGGTCACGCTACGGTGGAGACGGACGGGGGCACGGGCCTCCCGTCGGACGGGGGAGCCATGCTCATCACACTCATCGCCGTCGGTGTCGTCATCGTGGCGGTCGCCGTCGGCATGGCGGTAGCCGACCGCCGCCGAGCACGTCTGCTGCGCGACCTGCCGGACGCCGGGGTGCAGCACGGCACCGGGGCGTCGGACCACGACCTGCGGGTCGCCGAGGCGCAGGCCGCGCGGACCGCGGGCGGGACCGGATACACCGGCGGCTCCGGGATCTGAGCCGGGTCAGCCGCGGCGTTCGAGCGGGTTCTGGTACTCGAACGCGTACCGGCCCGGCGCGTCCGAGACGTCCTCGATCGGGTCGTCGGAACGGACCAGCTCGGCACGGAAGCGTTCCGGGTCCCACCGGAACGAGTGCACTGAACCGTTCCTGATGGGGACGGTTGAGCGTTCGATCGTGCCCGGCGCCGCGGCGTCGACCACGGTCCGGATGACCGCGCCGTGGGTCGCGACGACCACGGCACCGGCGTCGAAGCGGACGGCGATCTCGGCGAGCGTCTCGGTCACCCGGTCGAGCAGGGCTGCCCGTGACTCGCGGCCCGGCACCGCGTCGTGCGGCCAACGGGCCTCGATCTCGGGGTGCGTGAGCCCCTCGGCGTCGCCGTAGGAGCGTTCCCGGAGCCCGTCGTACGTCGACGGCTCGGCGAGCCCGAGGTGCGTGGCGATGATCGTGCCGGTCTCGGACGCGCGGGACAGGGGCGACGAGACGACGGCGTCGAAGCGACGGCGGGCGAGCAGCACGGCGGTCTCGGCGGCCTGTCGTCGACCGGTGTCGTTGAGCGGCACGTCCGTCGACCCCTGGATGCGTCGTTGCCGGTTCCAGTCGGTCTCGCCGTGGCGGACCAGGTAGAGGAGCGTCGTCACCCGTCGATCATCGCAGACGAGGTGAGCCGCGCCGCGAGTTCGACCAGCGTCTCCGTCGTGCCCGCGTCGATCTTCACCGCGGCCCGGCGGTCGCTGCGGGTCGCACCACGGTTCACGATGACGACCGGGTGCTTCCGCCGGGTGGCGTGGTCGAGCAGGCGGACGCCGGAGTTCACCGTCAGCGATGAGCCGACCACGAGCAGGGCGTCGGCGTCGGCCACGATCGACACGGCCTCGCGGAACTTCTCGGCGGGGACGAACTCGCCGAAGAACACCACGTCCGGCTTCAGCACGCCGCCGCACACCGTGCAGTCCGGCACCCGGAAGCGCTCGACGTCGGTGATCTCGACGTCGCCGTCGGGCTGCAGCTGCACGGAGCCGGGCTCGTCGATCCACGGGTTCTCGCGGTCCAGGACGGCAGCCAGGTCGGCGCGGGAGAACACCTGCCCGCAGGTCAGGCACACGGCACGGTCCATCGAGCCGTGGATCTCGACCACCCGACGGGAGCCGGCACGCAGGTGCAGGCCGTCGACGTTCTGGGTGACGATCCCGCTGACGACCCCCGCGGACTCGAGCGCGGCGAGCGCCCGGTGTCCGTCGTTCGGCCGCGCGGCGGCGAAGGTCCGCCAGCCGAGGTGCGAGCCGGCCCAGTAGCGCTGGCGTTTGGCGGGGTCGGCCAGGAACTCCTGGAACGTCATCGGCTTCCGGACGACGCGGCCCTCGCCGCGGTAGTCGGGGATGCCGGAGTCGGTGCTGACGCCGGCGCCGGTCAGGACGGCGATCCGCTTGCCGCGGAGGACCGCGACCGCCCGGTCGACGTCGGTGACGGTCTCGTCGGTCGCCGCCCCGTCGGTCCCCGCATCGGGCGCACCGCTGGTCGTTGTGCCGTCGCTCGTCGCCATCGTGTCCACGGTACCCTCAACCGCCGAGCGTCCCCGGTCCTTCCCCGGGCCGACGTCCGCGACCCGACCACGATCCTCCCGACCGGAACGAGCACCGTGCACCCCGTCCGCATCGACTCCCTCGACGACCCGCGCCTGGACGACTTCGCCCGGCTCACCGACGTGGCGCTCCGCCGCGTGACGGAGCCCGAGGGCGGCCTGTACATCGCCGAGTCGAACACCGTCATCGAGCGTGCCGTCCGTGCCGGGCACGTGCCGCGGAGCGTGCTGGTGCAGGAGAAGTGGCTGGACAGCGTGCTCCCGCTGGTCGATGAGCACGACGGCCCGGTCTTCGTCGGGTCGGACGCGCTGCTCGAGCAGCTCACCGGGTTCCGGATGCACCGCGGCGCGATCGCGGCCATGCACCGACCCGAGTTGCCCACCGTCGCCGACGTCGTGCGCGACGCCCGGCTCGTCGTCGTCCTCGAGGACATCGTCGACCACACGAACGTCGGTGCCGTCTTCCGCAGCGTCGCCGGCCTCGGTGCGGACGCCGTCCTGGTGAGCCCGCGCTGCGCCGACCCGCTCTACCGACGGAGCGTCCGCGTGAGCATGGGGACCGTGCTGCAGGTGCCGTGGACGCGCATCGGGGAGTGGCCGGCCGCGGGGGAGGACCTCCGTGCGCAGGGCTTCCACGTCGCCGCGATGGCGCTCACCGACCGCTCCGTCGACCTGGAGGAGTTCGTCGCCGACGTGCCCGAACGGGTCGCCCTGGTGATGGGCACCGAGGGGCAGGGCCTGACCCCGGCCGCGGTCGCTGCTGCCGACACCACCGTCCGGATCCCGATGCACCACGGCGTCGACTCGCTCAACGTGGCCGCGGCGAGCGCCGTCGGGCTCTGGGCGGTCGCGCACGCGCAGCGGGCACGCTGAGCTGCTGCCCGGTCGACCGCGCCTGAAATAGGCTGGTCGGATGCTCTCCCGACGCGACGCCGCCGTCCGACTCGACATCACGCTCGAGATGGCGACCCACCACGGGATCCCCACGCGCCTCAGCGAGGCCGAGCTCACGGCGATCGAGCAGGACCCGCCCGCGTGGCTGGTGCAGTCCCGCGCGAACCGGACGGGTGCGAAGAAGGTCTGGGTGCGCCTGGACTGTGTGGTGTGTGGGTACTCGGAAGAGGCTCGGCCGAAGAAGTGGTGGCCGGACTGGGACCACCTGATGTGCGATTACCACGCGCCGTACCAGGCACCCGAGCCGACGGCGGGCTTCGTGCGGCACGAGGTCGAGGGTGTCGGCAGCCGGTTCGTGGCGCTCGTGGACGAGAAGGCGTAGACCGCGGGCTGATCGTTCGGCAACGGCGCCGATCCCTGACGGACCGGCGGCCGAGTGCGCCGGCGGCCGAGTGCGCCAGCGACGCGTCAGGTCAGGGTGGCGGCCATCTGCACGCGCCGTCCGTGGCGGTCGAGGCCGAGGCGCTGCTCGGTCTCGACGAGCGAGCGGTGGAAGGCCGTGACGGGCTCCTCCTCGACGAAGCCGGCGGATCGGTAGAAGGGGGCGTTCCACGGGACGTCTGCGTACGTCCGGAGGGTGAGGCGTTCGTACCCGAGCAGCCGGGCGCGGTCCGCCGAGGCCGTGACGAGTCTCCGACCCAACCCCCGGCGGGCGTGTTCCGGACGTACCGAGAGCTGTTCGAGGTGGCACAGGCCGTCCACCTCGACGACGTGCGCGAACCCGACGACGACCCCGTCGTCGAGCGTGACGACGAGCACGAAGCCGGGCTGCGCCAGACGCTCGGTACCGCGCGCGGCGGGCGGCCAGGACCCGGGGTGGAGCCGTTCCACGAGCAGCCGGTCGGCGTCGTCCTCGATGGCCTCGATCGTGGCGGCGTCGGTCGGACGGGCGGAGCGGATCGACGGCACACGTCGATCGTACGGAGCCCGAGCCCGGTCGTCCTCGCCGAGGCCGTACATTCAGTGGCATGAGCGACATCGACTGGAACGCGGGCACCTGGACGACCGCCCCCGCACACGTGCAGGTGTCCGACGACGGGATGCGTGTCACAGCGGTCGAGGAGAGCGACGCCTGGCGGATCACCTCGTACGGCTTCGTGCACGACACCGAGCACGCCCTCCTCGCGCCGTTCGCCCAGGACACCGCGATGGAGGTGTCGTTCCACCTGGACTTCTCCGCCCAGTTCGACCAGGCCGGCATCTTCGTCAAGGTCGACGACAGCACCTGGACCAAGGCCGGCGTCGAACGCAGCGACGACCAGGACAGCCTCGGCGCCGTCGTCACCCGCGGTGTCTCCGACTGGTCGCTCGCGCCCGTGCCGGACTGGCACGGACGCCTGGTCACGATCCGCGCCAGCCGCTCCGGCGATGCCCTGACCGTCCGGGCCCGGGTCGACGACGAGCCGTGGCGTCTGGTCCGCGTGGCACCCCTGGACCCCGACGCCGAGGTCGATGCCGGGCCGATGTGCTGCGCGCCGTCACGCGACGACCTGACCGTGCACTTCACCGCCTGGCGGACCGGTCTGGCCGACGCCAGCCTGCACCCGGAGGACTGACCTCGTGCCGCTGCGCTGACGGCCGAACCGGTCGAGGGAGCGGTCCGGCCTGTCTCCGGTACTCGGTACCGTGACCGCGTGCATCTGAGCTGGGGTCGGGCGGTACCGTCGCGATGGCGCGCGCTGCCGCCTGCGGTCTGGCTGCTCGTCGCTGCCCGGACCGTGAACCGCCTCGGGGCCTTCACGCTGCCCTTCCTCGCCGTCGTGTTGGTCGACGACTTCTCCGTCCAGGTGCAGACTGCCGGAGCGATCGTCGCCCTCTTCGGGGTGGCGACGATCCCCTCGCGACTGATCGGTGGCTTCCTCAGCGACCGGATCGGCCACCGCTCCACCATCGCGTGGGGCCTCACCCTCACCGCGGTGTTCCAACTCCTGCTCGCGGCGGCACCCGGCGTCGTGACCGCTGCGGCCGCAGCGGTGCTCATCGGCCTGTCGTTCGAGATCTACGAACCGCCGTCCCAGGCACTCGTCGCCGACGTCGTCGAGGGCGACCGCGACCAGGTCGCCGCCTACGGGTTGTACTCGGCAGCACTCGCCGTCGCCGGGGTGCTCGCCGGCGTCCTCGCGGCGACCGTCGGTGGTGTCGACCTCCGACTGCTGTTCGTGGTCGACGCGGTGACCTGCCTGGTGTGCGCGACCCTCGTCCTCGTCGGGTTGCAGCCGCGTCGCGGGGGACAGGAGCCGGAGGATCGTGCGTCGACCCCGGCTGCGGTGGTGCGGAGTCCGTGGCGGGACCCGATGCTCGTCGGGATGCTCGTCACCGGCACGGGCTTCGCCGTGCTGTACCTGCAGCTCGACGTCGCACTTCCCCTCACACTGCGTGCCGACGGGATCCGGCCGTCGCTGGTCGGCGTGCTCTTCGCCGTCTCGGCCCTCGTCATCGTCCTCGGGCAGCCGCTGGTGGTGCGGGGGCCGCTCACCCGGTGGAGCCACTTCGCGGCGCTGGCGATCGGTTTCCTGCTGCTCGGCGCCGGTTTCGTCCTCAACGGTGTCGCCGCCGACCTGCCCGGCCTGATCGCTGCGACGGTCGTGTGGAGCCTCGGTGACCTGGTGCTCCTCGGGCACGCCACCGCACTCGTCGCGGCGATCGCTCCCGCGACGTCGCGCGCTCGGTACATGTCGGTCTTCGGCATCAGCTGGGGCATCGCCGCCGCGGTCGGGCCACTCGTCGGCACCCAGCTGATCGCACACCTGCACGTCAATGGCACCTGGTGGGTCCTCGGCCTGCTCTGCGTCCCGCTCGCCGCGGCGCAACCCGTCCTCGCGGCGGCTGCGCGGCGATCCGGTCGGGTCTTCGCGCGTTCCTGACCGACGACCGCGATCGCGACGGGCTGCCCGGTCATGGGCATCGAGGGGCCGCAGTTGCTACGGTCTCGAGATGGCACGACTCGACGGCGACGCAGGACCCGTGACACGGCCCGCCACGGTCGAGGACGCCGAGAGCATCGCCCGTGTGCACGCGACCTCATGGCGCGAGACGTACGGTCGGCTGGTCGAGGATCCGGACACGAACCCCTGGTTCGACGTCGACCGACGAGTCGGCATGTGGCGGACGTACCTGGAAGACCGGGTCTTCTCCACCACCGTGGCCGAGGATCCGACCGGAGTGATCGGGTTCGCGGCCGCCCAACGCGCAGTCGAGCCCGACGCGGTCCGCCCAGAGGAACTCGCCATGCTCTACGTGCTCGAACGGGCGCAGGGAACGGGAGCCGGTCAAGCGCTCCTCGACGGGGTGCTCGGCGGACGTCCTGCGTCGCTGTGGGTGGCGGCGGACAATCCTCGAGCCCATGCGTTCTACCGCCGGAACAGGTTCACCACCGACGGCGCCACCTCGAGCTTCGGGCCACTCGGCGCCACCGTGCGACTCGTCCGGTGAGCTGACGGTCCCGGAGATCAGGGCCGCAGACGCGCACCGGCTGTGCCAGTCTGCTGAGCGATGACCATCACGAACGCACCCTGGCACCACCCGCAGCCGGACCAGTCCGACGTGCACCTCGACGTCGTGCCGGAGGCAGTGCTGCACGCCCTCGCGGCCGGTGAGACCGACTCCACGACTCGCCGGACCATGTCGCCCTACCTCACCGGGCCGGAGTGCGCGTCGCTGTGGCGCAGGAGGAGTGAGCAGATCCGCGAGCGCCCGGGCGACGCACCTTGGGTCACACGGTTGATCGTCGACCCTGCAGTCGCCCTTCCGGTCGGCCTCGCCGGCTTCCACGGCCCGCCGGATGCGGACTGCATGGTCGAGGTCGGGTACCGCGTGGATCCGGCCCATCGCCGCAGGGGGTATGCGAGACGGGCACTCGAGACGCTCCTGGCGGTCGCGCAGGACCACCCCGACGTGCGGACGGTGCGGGCCACCATCAGCCCGGACAACGCCGCCTCACTCGCCGTGATCGCCGCGTACGGGTTCGTCGAGAACGGCGAGCAGTGGGACGAGGAAGACGGCCTGGAGATCGTCTTCGAGGTCTCGGTCGACGGTCAGCGCCGCCCCACGGAGGACTGGAACCGCACCAGGTAGCCGTCCGGGTCCTGCACGAGGAACTGCTCGACCCCGGCCTCCTCGCCGCCGACCGGGTACCACTTCGTCTCCGGCTCCATGAAGAGCGGCCAGTCGGCGTCCCGCAGCACTGCGACGAGCGCTCCGCTGTCGGGCACGCTGACCTGGAAGTTCACGCCACGGCCCAGGGGAGCGTCGAGCGGACCCGTCACCCAGTTGCGGCCGACCCCGGCCTGCTCGAGCATCAGGTGCGCCGAGCCGAGCACGACGTAGGCGAAGCGTTCCTCGGGCCTGGCGTAGCTGATGGTGAAGCCGCAGAGACCGCACCAGAACGCCAGGCTGCGGTCGAGGTCGGCGACGAGGAGCTCCGGGACGAGTGCGGGTTCGAGGGCGTCGGTCACGGCACCATCGTGGCATCGAGCGAGGCAGCACCCGTGTGTCCCGAGCGTCGGGGCCCTAGCGTCGGGGTGTGCCCACCCACGACGCCGTCGACCGCGGCCACGACCTGGTCCTCGAGCACTTCCGCTGGATCGACGGTGCAGCCGACACCTGGACCATGCTCCGCTCGGCCGACGCGCTGGCCGGGGTCGTCGCGGGGCTCGCCGCACTGGTCGAGGACGCTCGCCCGGACGTCGTGGTCGGCATCGAGTCCCGCGGTTTCGTGCTCGCGCCGGCCGTCGCCCTGACGCTCGGAGTGGGCTTCGCCCCGGTCCGGAAGGACGGCGCGCTGTTCCCCGGACCGCTGGTCGAGCGGACGACGGACCGCGACTACCGCGGGAACCGACGGACCCTGTCGGCGCGCCGAGACCTGTTCGCTGCCGGGCAACGGGTCGTCCTGGTCGACGACTGGATCGAGACCGGCAGCCAGGCGCTCGCGGTCGCGGACCTGGTCGCCGATGCAGGAGCGGACCTCGTCGGCGTCGCGGTGGTCGTCGACGAAGCGGGCCCCGGAGCGCGCGCAGCACTCCCGATGCTGCGGAGCCTCGTCCGGTCGTCCGAGCTCGACGCGGGTCGCCGCAGCTGACCCCGTCGGCGCTCCTCCGGCGCCGGACGGCAGTGCCGGGAGGCCCGCCCCGGCCCCGCGACGAGCCGCACCGGTCCCAGGGGCCCAGCCCGCGCCTCCAGTACGATCCGGTCTCGTGCCGAACGTCGTCCGCCGCCCCCGCTCCGCGATCCGGAGGCCCGTGACGGCTGCCGTCATCGCGGTGCTCCTGCTCGTCGTCGCGTTCCTGGTGGCCGCCGCGGTCGTGCCGTTCGCCCCGGCGACGGCCAGCACCGCGACGTACCGTCCGCCGACCGCGAGTGCCGCCGACGTCCGGTTCCCCGACTACGGCGCGACCGCAGTCGAGGCGGACGGGTTCCCGGAGAGCCTGACGACGAGCGGCGACCGGAAGGCCCGTTCGATCGCGAGCATCTCGAAGGTCGTGACGGCCCTGGTGGTGCTCGAGGAGAAGCCGCTGCAGCCGGGGGAGCAGGGGCCGGACGTGCGGTTCACGCCCCAGATGGAGGCGCTCTACCGCCAGTACGCGGCGCAGAACGGCGAGGTCGCACCGCTGCCGACGGACCTGCGCCTGTCGGAGTACCGGGCGTTCCAGGTGATGCTGATGAAGTCGGCGAACAACTACGCCGGCTCCCTGGCGCTCTGGGCCTTCGGTTCGATGGACGGCTACCGCAAGGCCGCGGCGACCTGGCTCGACGCCCACGGCCTCGACGACACCACGATCATGGAGCCGACGGGTCTCGACCCCCGGAACACGAGCACGGCGACGGACCTGGTCGACCTCGGCAAGCTCGCCCTGGCGGACCCGCTGGTGAAGCAGGTCGTCGGGACGGCGAAGGCGACGGTGCCGGGCGTCGGCGACATCGAGAACTCGAACAAGCTGCTCGGCATGGACGGTGTCGAGGGCATCAAGACCGGCACCCTCGACGAGGCCGGCGCCTGCCTGCTCTTCGCGGCGACCTACCAGCGTGGTGGCCGCACGGTGACCGTGATCGGGGCGATGCTCGGCGGGGTCGACCACGACTCGTTGGACGCTGACGTCCGGAAGCTGCTGCACTCGGTGGCGGACGACTTCCACACCATCACGCTGACGAACGCCGGGCAGACCTTCGGCACGTACCAGGCGCCCTGGCAGGAGGAGGTCGACGCGACCGCCAGCCGAGCGGCGTCGCTGCTGGTCTGGGGGCCCACGGACGTGACGGCGAAGACGTCGCTCGAGCCGCTGACGTTCGGTTCGGCGGGGGAGCGCGTCGGATCGGTGCGGTTCACGGTGTCGCACCACGACCCGGTGACGGTGCCGCTGCGCCTCGACCGGTCCATCGAGGACCCGGGCGTGTGGTGGCGGTGGTCGAACCCGTTCCGCGGCGTGGAGCTCGACCGGGCGCTCGTCGGCTGAGACGGCCGGGCGCTCAGCCCCGCGGCGCGACCGGCTGCAGCGACGTCCGCTTCGCCGTGATGCCGTCGCCCGACGACGTCCCCCGGACGCGCCGGACGACCCACGGCACGAGGTACTCCTTGGCCCAGCCGAGGTCCTCGACCCGCGCCTCCCGCCAGGGGCGCGCGGCGAGCGGCTCCGGGACCGCCGCGCCGAGTTCGTGGGCGACGCCGAGGGTGTCGAGCACGGCGGCCGCGACCGTGGCGTGCCCGAGCGGGGAGTGGTGCAGCCGGTCGGCGGCCCACATCCGCGGGTCCCGGAGCACCCGGAGCGCCCAGAGGTTCGTGACGAGCGCCCCGTGCTTCAGCGCGATGGCCTGCAGGTGCTCGTTGTAGATCGCCGTCTTGCCGCGCACCATGCCGAGCACCGGCGTCATGCCGACGTCCGGTCCGGTGAACAGCACCACGGTCGCGCCGTCCCGCCGGAGGGTCTCGATCATCCGGTCGTACCGTTCGGCCAGGGCGTCCGGGTCGGAGCCCGGCCGGATGATGTCGTTGCCGCCCGCGGACACCGTGATCAGGTCCGGGCCCAGGGCGACGGCGGCTTCGGCCTGCTCGTCGATGATCTGCCCGAGCAGCCGGCCGCGGACGGCGAGGTTGGCGTAGCCGAAGTCCTCGTCCGTACGGTCCGCCAGGGTCTCGGCGACCCGGTCGGCCCACCCGCGGTGACCCCCGACCGACTGGGGGTCCGGATCACCGATCCCCTCGGTGAACGAGTCACCGATCGCGACGTACCGGGTCCAGGGATGCTCGTCTGACACGACACGCGACCGTACTCTCGTCCCATGACCGAGTCCACTCCCGGCAAGCGACGTCCCTGGACCGTGCCGGACGACCTCCTGGCACGCATCGCCGCGCGCGCTCCCGGCTACGACGCCGACAACGCCTTCCTCGCCGAGGACCTCGACAAGCTCCGGCAGGCCGGGTACCTCCGCATCGGGGTGCCGATCCGGGACGGAGGCTCGGGGCTGGGTCTCCGCGAGACCGCTGCGGTCCAGCGGACCCTCGCCACCGCGGCACCGGCGACGGCGCTCGGGCTGGGGATGCACCAGGTGTGGGTGCAGGCGGCCCGCAGCGTGTCCGCCCGGGGTGGGACGTTCCTCCAGACCGTGACCGACGCGGCGGCGGCGGACCGGCTGCTCGCCTTCGGGGTCAGCGAGCCGGGGAACGACGCGGTGCTCTTCGACTCGCTCACCACCGCCGAGCCGGACGGTGCCGGCGGGTACCGGTTCACCGGCACGAAGGTGTCGACCTCGCTCGCACCCGCGTGGGACCTGCTGAGCGTCTTCGGGAAGGACACCTCCGGGCCGGAGCCGCGACTCGTGCACGGGTTCGCGGTCCGCAGCGACGGCGGGGTGCGCCACCTGGACGACTGGGACACCCTCGGCATGCGGGCGACGCAGAGTCGGACGACGATCCTGGACCGGCTGCACGTGCCGGCGGAGCGGATCGTCCGCGTGCTGCCGGTCGGCCCGGTGGCGGACCCGCTCGTGTTCGGGATCTTCGCGGCCTTCGAGCTGCTCGTGGCGTCGGTGTACGTGGGGATCGCATCGCGGGCGCTGACCCTGGCCGTCGAGCGCGTCTCCGGCCGCGTCGCGATGGACGGGACGCCCCGCTCGGCCGACCCGGACGTCCGGCGGGCGGTCGCCGCGATGCGGAGTGCGACCGACGCGATCGCACTGCAGGTCGACGCGCTGGCCCGGGACGTCGACGAACTCGTCGACCACGACCGGTGGTTCCCGCTGCTCGTCGGCACGAAGACCCGCGCGGTGGACACGGCGCAGCACGTCGTGGACGAGGCGCTGCGGATCGTCGGCGGCTCGGCATTCCGCGCGTCGGACGAACTGGCGCGTCTCTCGCGGGACGTCCGGGCCGGGCAGTACCACCCGTCGACGCGGGACTCGGCGATGCGGACCATCGCGGCGGCGGAGTTCGGACCGCTGCCGCGCTGACCCGGGCTCGGTGTGGCCTGGCCGGCACCGGTGTCGCTGGTCCGTGCGAGCATGACCCGGTGAGCAAGCAGGACGGACGGAACCGACTCGTCACCGACGCGCCCGTCGACGACGCCACGGCGACGGTCCTGCACGTCGACATGGACGCCTTCTTCGCCTCCGTGGAACTGCTCGACCGCCCGGACCTCGTCGGCCTGCCGGTGATCGTCGGGCACGACTCCGACCGCTCGGTCGTCACCGCCGCCACGTACGAGGCCCGCAAGTACGGCATCAACTCCGCGATGCCGATGGCCGTCGCGAAACGCCGCTGCCCCGCCGCCGTCATCGTCGAGCCGCACTTCGAGAAGTACAGCGCCCGTTCGGCCCAGGTCATGCGGATCTTCGACCGGTTCACCCCGCGGGTCGAACGACTCGGCATCGACGAGGCGTTCCTCGACGTCGCCGGCGCCCTCCGGCTGTACGGCACGCCGTGGCAGATCGGCACCGAGATCCGCCGGACCGTGTTCGCCGAGACCGGTCTGCACTGCTCGGTCGGCGCCGCATCGACGAAGTTCGTCGCGAAGCTCGCCTCCAGCCGCGCCAAGCCCGACGGCCTGCTCGTCGTCCCGCACGCGTACACCATCGAGTTCCTGCACCCGCAGCCCGTCTCGGCGCTCTGGGGCGTCGGCGGCAAGACGCAGGAGACCCTCGAACGCCGGGGCATCCACACCATCCGCGACCTCGCCACCACACCGCTGCCCTCGCTCGTCGCCCTGCTCGGCCCCGCCGGCGGCCAGCGGCTCCACGACCTGGCCTGGGGCCGAGACCCGCGCACGGTCGAGGCCGGGGTCGGCGAGAAGTCGATCGGGCACGAGGTGACATTCGGCCGCGACCTCACCGAACGCGACGACGTCGCCCGCGAACTGCTGCGCCTGGCCGAGAAAGTGGCCGTCCGACTGCGCCGAGCCGAGGTGCAGGCCCGCACCGTGGCGCTCAAGGTCCGCTACACCGACTTCAGCACGCTGACCCGGTCCCGCACCCTCGCCGAACCCAGCGACGTCGCCAAGCGCCTCCACCGCGAAGCCGTCGAGCTCTACGACGTCCTGCACCGACCGGGCAACCGCATCCGACTGATCGGTGTCCGCGGGGAGAACCTCGTGCCCGCGGCAGCGAGCAACGCCCTCTGGGACGACGACGCGCCGTGGCGGGAGACCGAGACCACCGTCGACGCGGTCACCGCGCGCTTCGGCGCCGGCGTGCTGCGCCCGGCATCGCTCGTCCGCGCGACGCCCGAGCAGCGTGCCCCGCACGCCCGGCAGGACTGAGCGTGCCGGTACACTCGGGTGGAGTGAGCGCAGCGGAGAACATCGAGCACCAGGAACCCGCCGAACTCCCGATCGACGGGCTGTCCGACGCACCGGGCGGAGCGGCCCGTGACGGATCGGCACCGACCGAACCGGCGGCCATCGCCGAGGTCGCGGGCAACGCGGCCGCCGAGCACCTGTCCCCGGCGTTCCCGGAACGAGCCGCCTGGGGCACCGCCTCGAAGCTCCGCGCCTGGCAGGTCGAAGCACTGACGAAGTACTTCGAGAAGGAACCGCGCGACTTCCTCGCCGCGGCCACCCCTGGCGCCGGCAAGACCACGTTCGCGCTGCGCCTGGCGACCGAGCTCCTCGCCCGCGGCACCGTCGACCGGCTGGTCGTCGTCGCCCCGACCGAGCACCTCAAGCGGCAGTGGGCCGACGCCGCCGACCGCGTGAACATCCGGCTCGACCCGATGTTCAAGAACGGTGACGGCATGTTCGGCCGGCACTACCAGGGCGTCGCGATCACGTACGCCCAGGTCGGCATGAACCCCGAGGTGCACGAGCGCATCACCGCCGGGGGCAAGACCCTGGTCGTCCTCGACGAGGTGCACCACGGCGGCGACGCCCTGACCTGGGGTGAGGGCATCCGGCTGGCGTTCTCGAAGGCCACCCGGCGGCTCTCGCTCTCCGGCACCCCGTTCCGCTCCGACACCGCACCGATCCCGTTCGTGCAGTACGCCCCGGACGAGCAGGGCATCCGCACCTCGATCTCCGACTACAACTACGGCTACGGCCGGGCGCTGAAGGACGGCGTCGTCCGGCCCGTGCTGTTCATGGCCTACGCCGGACAGATGCGCTGGAAGACCCGGATGGGCGACGAGATGTCGGCCTCCCTCGGCGACCCCGTCACGAAGGACATCACCGCGCAGGCCTGGCGTACCGCACTGTCGCCCGAGGGCGAGTGGATGCCCGCCGTGCTGTCGGCGGCCGACAAGCGCCTCACCGAGGTCCGCCGTGGTGTGCCCGACGCCGGCGGCCTGGTGATCGCGACCGACACCACCACCGCCCGGGCGTACGCGCGCATCCTGCAGCGGATCACGGGGGAGCGGCCGACCGTCGTGCTCTCCGACGAGGCCGCCGGCTCCAGCCGCATCCAGTCCTTCGCCGAGGACACCTCGCGCTGGATGGTCGCCGTCCGGATGGTGTCCGAAGGCGTCGACGTGCCCCGGCTCTGCGTCGGGGTCTACGCGACGAGCGCCAGCACGCCGCTGTTCTTCGCCCAGGTGATCGGCCGCTTCGTCCGGGCCCGCCGCCGTGGGGAGACCGCGTCGGTGTTCCTGCCGAGCGTCCCCGGCCTGATGGCCCTCGCCGCCACCCTCGAGCTGGAGCGCGACCACGCCCTCGACCGTCCGAAGGACGCCGAGGACGGCATGTACAACCCCGAAGACGCCATGGTCGCCGAGGCCAACAAGGAGGACCGCGCGTCCGAGAGCCTGCTCGACATGCAGCCGTTCGAGGCGCTCGACTCGCAGGCCTCCTTCGACCGGGTGCTCTACGACGGCGGCGAGTTCGGGACCGGCGGCGAGGTCGGTTCCCTCGAGGAGCTCGACTTCATCGGCATCCCGGGCCTGCTGGAACCCGACCAGGTGCGCGACCTGCTCCGTGCACGCCAGGCGACCCAGGCGAAGCGTTCCAAGGGCCGGGTGCTCAAGGACGGCATGCCCAAGGCCCCCGAGCCCGAGAGCCGTCCGATGTACCTGACGATCAAGGAGCAGCGGTCGGAACTGCAGCGCCTGGTGTCGATCTGGTCCCGGCACGCCAACGAACCGCACGGGTCGATCCACGCCGAACTCCGGCGGATGAGCGGTGGCCCGGCCGTGGCGCAGGCGAGCATCGAGCAGATCCAGAAGCGCATCGACATCCTGCGCGGCCGGATCGGCAACCGCCGGTGAGCCCGGTGTGCCCGGTGAGCCGGGTCCGACCGTGATCGAGCCCGTCGACGACGACCGCACCTGGTACGTCAAGCGCGACGCGGACTCCTCGCCCGAGGCGATCATCGACCGGTTCGGCGGTGGCTACCGGCTGCGTCGGTTCTCGCTGCACGAGTCCCGTCGGACGCAGTACGGCGTGTACACCGGACGCGAGATCGCCGAGACCGCGTGGTGGCGCCTCCGCGACGGCAGGTGACGGTCGGCGGCGGCAGGTGACGGTCGGCGGCGGCAGGTGACGGTCGACGGCGGCAAGTGACGGTCGACGGCGGGAAGTGACCAGGTTCCGCTCCGGATCGCCCGGACAGGTGCGGCGCTGATGACGGGGACGGGCAGGATCGGGTAGACCGGAGGAATGGCAGACTCCATCCCTCACGTCCTCGTCCTCGGCGGCGGCTCGGCCGGCTACACCGCCGTCAAGCAGCTGCAGAAGCACGCCGCAACGGTGCCCATGCGCATCACCCTCGTGGACCAGAACACGTACTACACGTACCTGCCGTTCCTGCCCGAGGTCGCCGGCGGTCACATCGCCCCCAAGGACGTCACCGTCGAACTCCGACGCGCGCTCCGCAAGACCCGGGTCATCCAGGGCAAGGTGACCGGGATCTCCTCGGCCGACAAGACCGTCGCGGTCGCCACGGCCGGCGGCGACGACCGCACCCTCGGCTACGACCACCTCATCGTGGCGCTCGGCTCGGTCACCCGCACGTTCCCGACCCCCGGCCTCGACGAGGTCGGCGTCGGCTTCAAGACCGTCGAGGAAGCCGCGTACGTCCGCGCGAAGCTCCTCGACAACATCGCGAAGGCCGCCGCCACCCGTGACGAGGACGAGCGTCGTCGTCTCCTCACCAGCATCTTCATCGGCGGCGGCTACACCGGCGTCGAAGCGATCGGTGAGCTGTTCGACGTCTCCCAGGCCGCGATCGCCACGTACCCGTCGCTCGCCGGCGAGCAGCCCCGCTGGGTGCTCATCGACGCGCTCGACCGCGTCGCGCCCGAGGTCGGCCCGGAGCTGTCGAAGTGGACCCTCGAGTCCCTCCGCGCCCGCGGCATCGACGTCCGCCTGAAGACCACCATGCCGAGCTGCGAGGGCGGCGTCGTCAAGCTGTCCGACGGCGACGAGTTCGCCACCGGTCTGCTCGTCTGGACCGCCGGCGTCAAGCCGAACCCGCTCCTCGACGCCACCGACCTGCCGCGCGGACCGAAGGGCCACCTCGCTGCGAACGCGAAGCTGCAGGTCGAGGCCGAGGACACCCACGAGGTCGTCGAGGGTGTCTGGGGCCTCGGTGACGTCGCGCAGGTCCCCGACCTGACCGCCGAGAAGCAGCCGGCGTACTACCCGCCGAACGCCCAGAACGCCGTCCGTCAGGCCGTCGTCGTCGCCGACAACATCGTGGCGACGATCATCGGTAAGCCGCTCACGGAGTACCGCCACCCGTCCATCGGCACGGTCGCCTCGTACGGTGTCGCCAAGGGCGCGGCGAACATCAAGGGCATCAAGATGACGAACCTGCTGGCCTGGCTCGCCCACCGCGCGTACCACGTGTACGCGATGCCGACGCTGAACCGCAAGGCGCGCATCGTCATCGGCTGGGTCACCGGCGCGGTTTCCGGCCGCGACGCAACCTCCCTCATCAAGGAGACCGACCCGCGTCGCACCTTCGTCGACGCGGCGAAGAGCTAGCGCGCGCGTCCCGACGCGACTGCCTGCAGACGGGAGGCCCGGTACCAGCTGGTACCGGGCCTCCCGTCCGTCGTGGCACCGGTCCGGCACCGGCCTGCCGGCGCGACTGGACACCGAACGCGGCCCTGGACCGCCTCCCACCCGCCCGGCGTCACCGTGGACGCCACGAGTGAGAGGAGCGCCATGCGTGCCATGACCTACCGCGGGCCGTACCGGGTCCGCGTCGAGGACAAGCCCGACCCCCGAATCGAGCACCCGAACGACGCCGTCATCCGCGTCGAGCGGGCGGCGATCTGCGGGTCCGACCTGCACCTGTACCACGGCATGATGCCGGACACCCGCGTCGGCCACACCTTCGGCCACGAGTTCATCGGCGTCGTCGAAGAGATCGGATCGTCGGTCGAGACACTGAGCGTGGGGGACCGCGTGATGGTCCCGTTCCACATCTCCTGCGGGACGTGCTGGTTCTGCGCCCGCGGACTCTTCACGAACTGCCACAACGTGAACCCGAACGCCACCGCTGTCGGCGGCATCTTCGGCTACTCGCACACCACCGGCGGCTACGACGGCGGTCAGGCGGAGCGCGTCCGAGTCCCGTTCGCCGACGTCGGGCCGCAGGTGATCCCCGACTGGTTGGACCCGGAGGACGCGCTGCTGATGACGGACGCCCTGGGCACCGGGTACTTCGGGGCGCAGCTCGCCTCGATCCGCGAGGGCGACACCGTCGTGGTGCTCGGCGCTGGGCCGGTGGGGCTGTTCGCGGCGAAGTCGGCCTGGTTCATGGGAGCCGGACGGGTGATCGTCGTCGACCAGCTCGAGTACCGCCTGCAGAAGGCCCGCGAGTTCGCGCACGCCGAGACCATCAACTACGCCGAGGTCGACGACGTCGTGCTCGAGATGAAGAAGCAGACCGACTTCCTCGGCGCGGACAGCGTCATCGACGCGGTCGGTGCCGAGGCGGACGGCAACTTCCTCATGCACGTCTCCAGCGCGAAGCTGAAGATGCAGGGCGGGTCCCCGGTCGCGCTGAACTGGGCGATCGACGGCGTCCGCAAGGGCGGCACCGTCTCGGCGATGGGTGCGTACGGGCCGATCCCGAGCCTGGTGAAGTTCGGCGACGCGATGAACAAGGGCGTCACGATCCACATGAACCAGGCGCCGGTGAAGCGCCAGTGGCCGCGGCTGCTGGAGCACATCCAGGCCGGGCACCTGAAGCCGAGTGACGTCATCACGCACCGGATCCCGCTCGAGCACATCGGTGAGGCCTACCACCTGTTCTCGTCGAAGCTCGACGGGTGCATCAAGCCGGTGATCGTGCCGTGAGCAGGAAGGACCAGGAGATGACCGACCACATGCCGTACGTCGCCGACCGGGCGAAGGACGTGCCGAGCGCCGACGAGCTGCGGGCGCGGATCCCCGGGTGGGGGAGTGACCTGGACCTCGCCGACCGGCCGAGCGTGCCCAAGCTGTCGCGCGAGGCGGGCTCGGCCACCGGGGCGCACTGGGTCCGCCCGGAGACGCAGCCGGGTGCGGAGGGCCGCGAACGCTCGATCGAGCACGCCTACGTCACGCCGGTGTTCGGCACCGCACAGCCGCTGTCCGGACTCGCCGGGGTCGTCAAGCGCTACGCCTACCGGCGGTTCAGCGAGGGGCGCCTGGCGCACTGGATGCTGCTCGTCGTCGGCGACCGGCTCGACGTGGCCACGCACCGGGTGACGGACGCGCTGCGCGGGCGGCCGGACCGGATCGTCATGGAGACCGGCATCGCGGCGGAGCGGGCGGACAGCCCGGTCGGCGCGCGCGTCGGCTCGTCGCGCCGGGACTGGCGGCACGGGGTGCTCGACCCCGTCGTGACGATGTGGCCGTACCTGCTGATCGGTGGCGTCGCGGTGTGGGTGGTGCGTCGCGCGCGACGCTGACGCTCGGCGGGCCGCGGTGGCCGGTTCCGCGCCTGGCGACACCGTTCAGGTGGTGCGCCGCGCGCGGTGTCGCTGGGCGCGAACGACGGGAGGCGCGTGGCGGGCGCGCGCCGGGCCTCCCGTCCGGCGTCGGGCCGCGGCGCGGTTCGCGCCTGGCGACATCGCTCGCGTGGCGTGGCGCGTGCGGTGTCGCTGAGCGCGAACGACGGGAGGCGCGTGGCGGGTGCGCGCCGGGCCTCCCGTCCGCCGCGGGCCGAGGCGGGTTTCGCGGCTGGCGACACGGCTCGGGTGGCGTGGCGCGTGCCGTGTCGCTGGGCGCGAACGACCGGAGGAGCGCGACCCCCCGGGCGCACAAAAACGAACGGCCCTCCCGAAGGAGGGCCGTTCGCCGCTTGTCTCAACACAAGTGTTCGAGCATCTGCTCCGAGGAGCCGGTGCTGCGTGTCCGAGAGGGGACTTGAACCCCTACGCCCTAATACGGGCACTAGCACCTCAAGCTAGCGCGTCTACCAATTCCGCCACCCGGACTGGGTGTGACACCGAGCAACTGGTGCTGGCATCAGGCCGTTCAGCCGGGTTTCCCCGGCGTTCCTGCCGAGAGAAGACACTAGCACGGGTCTGAACGCCCGTTGAACACTGCTGCGCATCCCGGGCGCGGCGAGGGAGCGCGGCTGTCGCCGGTAGCGTTGCACCATGACGTCCGAGCTGGAACGCACCGCGGCGACCGCGCGGGACCTCATCCGGATCGACACCACGAACTGGGGTGAGGGGAAGTCCCGCGGCGAGACCGAAGCGGCGCACTACGTCGAGTCGGCGCTGCAGGGCCTCGGGCTCACGACCCAGCTGTTCGAGTCCGAGCCCGACCGTGTCAGCGTCATCGCACGGGTGCCGGGTCGTGACCGCAGCAAGCCGGGGCTCGTCGTGCACGGGCACCTCGACGTCGTCCCCGCCGACCCGGAGAACTGGTCGGTCGACCCGTTCGGCGGTGAGGTGCGCGACGGTTCCCTCTGGGGCCGCGGCGCCGTCGACATGAAGAACATGGACGCGATGATGCTGACCGCGCTGTCGGACGTCATCGAGCAGCAGGGTGCTCCCGAGCGGGACCTGGTGATCGCGTACTTCGCCGACGAGGAAGCCGGCGGGGTCCTCGGCGCGCACCACGTCGTGGACACCCACCCCGAGGTCTTCGACGGGGCTACGGCGGCGATCAGCGAGGTCGGCGGCTACTCGATCACCGTCGGCGACCGCCGCGCGTACCTGCTCCAGACCGGCGAGAAGGCCCTGATGTGGGTGAAGCTCACCGCGCGGGGCACGGCAGCGCACGGGTCCCACGTCATCAGGGACAACGCGGTCACGAAGATCGCCGCCGCCGTCGCACGGATCGGCAGCGAGGAGTGGCCGGTCCGATTGTCCGACACGACGACCGCGATGGTCGCCGAGGTCGCCCGGTTCCTGGGCGTCGACCCGGTCGCCACCGGCCCGGACGAGGTCGCCCTCGCCACCGGTTCCGCCGCCCGGTTCATCCACGCGGCCCTGCACACGACGACGAACCCGACCGTGCTGACCGCCGGGTACAAGCACAACGTGATCCCGGACCAGGCGACGGCCCTGGTCGACATCCGCTGCCTTCCGGGCGACGAGGACGCCGTCCTGGCCCGGGTGCGCGAACTGGCCGGCGACGACGTCGAGGTGACGATGACCCACCAGGACGTCGGGCTCGAGCAGGACTTCGGCGGCCCGCTCGTCGACGCCGTGCGGGACGTCCTCGAGCGCCACGACCCGGGCGCCCCGGTCCTGCCGTACCTGCTGTCCGGTGGGACCGACAACAAGGCGCTCTCGCGGCTCGGCATCGCCGGGTACGGCTTCGTGCCGCTGCAGCTGCCGGCCGGCGTCGACTTCCCGGCGATGTTCCACGGGGTCGACGAGCGAGTCCCGCTCGAGTCGTTGGCGTTCGGCCGCCGCGTCCTCGGAGACCTGTTCGCGACCTACTGATACCGTGCATGGTCGTCGTCGGTGACGGCACAACCGAGTCCAGCACCGGCGAAAGGCCGCACACGTGCACATCTTCGAGGCGATCTTCCTCGGCTTCGTCCAGGGGCTGACGGAGTTCCTGCCGGTCTCCTCCAGCGCCCACCTGCGCATCGTCGGGCTGTTCCTGCCCGACGCGCAGGACCCCGGCGCGGCCTTCACCGCGGTGACGCAGCTCGGCACCGAGACGGCCGTGCTCATCTACTTCTGGAAGGACATCGTCCGGATCGTCCGGAAGTGGTTCGGCGCGCTGGCTGGCAAGGTCCCGCGCAACGACCCGGACGTCCGCGTCGGCTGGCTCGTGATCATCGGCACGATCCCGATCGGCGTCGTCGGGCTGCTCCTGCAGGACACCATCGAGACCACCTTCCGGTCGCTGTGGATCGTCGCGATCGTGCTCATCGTCTTCGGCGTCGTCCTGGGCGTGCTGGACCGCGTCGGCCGCAAGGTCCGTCCGATCGAGCAGATGACCTTCGGCGGCGGCATCCTCATCGGCCTCGCCCAGGTCCTGGCCCTCGTGCCGGGCGTCTCCCGCTCCGGCGCCACCGTGTCGATGGGGCTCGCCCTCGGCTACACGCGGCCGGCGGCGGCGCGGTTCGCCTTCCTCCTGGCCATCCCCGCGGTGTTCCTGTCCGGCCTGTACGAGGCCGCCACGAGCCTCGGGGACACCGGCGCACCGTTCGGCCTCGCCGACACCCTCATCGCGACCGTGGTGGCGTTCGTCGTCGGCTTCGTCGTCATCGCCGCGTTCATGAACTACATCAGCAAGCGGAGCTTCATGCCGTTCGTCGTCTACCGGATCCTGCTCGGGATCGTCCTCATCGTGCTCCTGTCGCTCGGGGTGGTGCAGGCATGAGGGCCTGGTCCACACCGTCCGTCCCGGAGGTCCCGGGCACCGGGCCCCGCCCGGTCGTCCACGACACCGCCACCGGCAAGCCCGTCGACCCGACCCAGGGCGCCGAGCGCGCGGCGCTGTACGTCTGCGGCATCACGCCGTACGACGCCACACACCTGGGCCACGCGGCCACCTACCTGGCCTTCGACACGCTCGGCCGGGTCTGGCGCGACGCCGGCCTGCAGGTGCAGTACGCCCAGAACACGACCGACGTCGACGACCCGCTGCTCGAGCGCGCCACCCGCGACGGCGTCGACTGGCAGGAGCTCGCCGCCTCACAGATCGACCTGTTCCGCCGCGACATGGAGGCGCTGCGCGTCCTGCCGCCGGACGACTACGTGGCCGTCACGGACGAGGTCGACCGCGTCGCCGAGGCCGTCGCCTACCTCGAGGAGACCGGGTACGCGTACACCGTCCCGACTCCCGACTCCGACGGCGAGGACCTGTACTTCGACGTGCAGCGGGCGAACGACGTCTGGACCCTCGGTGACGAGAGCCGCCTGGACCGCGACACCATGCTCGCCCTCTCCGCCGAACGCGGGGGCGACCCCGACCGTCTCGGCAAGCGCGACCCGCTCGACCCGCTGCTGTGGCGCGCGGAGCGTCAGGGCGAGCCGAGCTGGGACACCGAGATCGGCCCCGGACGCCCCGGTTGGCACATCGAGTGCAGCGTGATCGCCGGTGACCGTCTCGGTCTGCCGATCAGCGTGCAGGGCGGCGGCAGCGACCTGGTCTTCCCGCACCACGAGATGAGCGCCGGTCACGCCGCGGCCCTCGCCCAGCAGCCGCTCGCGAACGCCTACGTGCACACCGGCATGGTCGCGTACCAGGGCACGAAGATCTCGAAGTCGCTCGGCAACCTGGTCACCGTCCGAGGTCTCCTCGACGACGGCGCCGACCCGCGGGCGATCCGCCTGGCGCTGCTGTCCCACCGGTACTCGGACGACTGGGAGTGGTTCGACGGCGACCTCGAGGACGCCGAGCGCCGTCTCGCGTCGTGGGATGCCTGGGCCGTCCGGACTGAGAACGAGCGGGCTGACGACGATCAGGCCGACGGCGAGCAGTCCGCCGCCGACGTGCTCGGACGCCTCCGGGCCCGCGTCGCGGACGACCTCGACACGCCCGGTGCCGTCGCGGTCGTCGACACCGCGATCGCGGCCGGCACGGCCGCCACGCCAGAGCTCGTCGACCTGGTCGACGCGCTCCTCGGCATCCGCATCGGCTGACGCACACCCGTCACCGGCGCACCGCTGAGGGGGCGGGGGGGGGGGGGGGGCGGGGGGGGGGGGGGCGGCGGGCCCCGCGGGGGGGGGGGGGGGGGGGGGGGGGGGCGCCCCCCCGCCGCCCCCCC
>NZ_JARUXD010000029.1:0-38439 GCF_030433875.1 Curtobacterium sp. PsM8
CCCCCCCCCCCCCCCCCCCCCCCCCCCCCCCCCCCCCCCCCCCCCCCCCGGCCCCGCGGGGGCGGGGGGGGGGCGCCCCCGCGTCTCAGCTGCTCGGGGCGGGTCAGGCCGCCAAGCCGTCGATCCGGGCGATCTCGTCAGGGCTCAGCTCGAGGGTCGCGCCGGCGGCGTTCGACCGGATGCGGTCCGGGTTCGACGACTTCGGGATCACCACGAACTGGTGCGCGACGTGCCAGGCGACGATGACCTGGGCGGCATCTGCGTCGTGGGCCTCGGCGATCTCCACGAGCGTCGGGTCCTGCAGGTTGCTCGCCTTGAAGGGGCTGTAGCCCTCGAGGACCACACCCCGGTCGCGCAGTCCGTCGGCGATGGTGCGGTCGAACTCGACTGGGCTCCAGCGGATCTGGTTGACGGCCGGGGTCGCACCCGTGGCCTGGATGAGCTCGTCGATCTGGTCGAGCGAGTAGTTGCTGACCCCGATCGCCTTCGTCAGGCCGGCCTGCTGCGCGTCGACGAGCTGCTGCCACACCTCCGGGCTGGCCCCACCGCTCGGCGGCCAGTGGATGAGCCACAGGTCGAGGTGGTCGAGCCCGAGCTGGTCGAGGCTCTCCTCGATGGTCTCGCGGACGCGGTCGGCGTTGTCCGGCGGCAGCTTCGTCGTGACGAACAGGTCCTCGCGGGCCAGGCCGGAGTCGGCGATGGCCTTGCCGACCCCGCGCTGGTTGCGGTAGCCGGTGGCGGTGTCGATGTGGCGGTAGCCGGCCTCGAGGGCGGCGGCGACCGCGGCGGGAGCGGCGGACTCCTCGATCTGCCAGGTGCCGAAGCCGAGGAGCGGCATCGAGCCTCCGGTGACGGGCACGGACGGTTGTGCGTAGTCGGTCATGGCTCCTGCCTACGCGGACTGCGGCGCGTGCGTCCCAGGGTGTCGGCGGCCTCCGGCAGGATCGACGGGTCCCCCGAGCACCACCAGGAGCACCACCGAACATGACGTCCCGCCGACGCCGCACGCGCGCCACCGTCCAGTCCTCGATCGTCACGCTCGTCCTCGCGGTGGGGGTGTGGGCCTTGTTCTCGTCAGGGGCGCTCTCCACCGGAGCAGGCGCGACGACGAGCGCCGCAGACACCCCGAGCGCCGCCAGCACCCCGGGCGCCGCAAACAACCCGGGCACCACAGGCAGCGGCACCGCCGCCCGTCCCACCGTGACCACGTCGGCTCCGACGCCCGCCACGTCGGGGCCGAGCCGCGCCTCCAGTCAGTCCGTCGCCGCTGCCCGCGCGACGCTCGCAGGCCTGCCGGTGAAGGGGAAGGCGCCCGCGACCGGCTACGACCGGGAGGCCGACTTCGGCACACCTTGGCTCGACGTCGACCACAACGGGTGCGACACCCGGAACGACGTGCTGGCCCGCGACCTGACGGACGTCGTCCGGCAGGGCCCGTGCAAGGTGGTGTCCGGCGACCTCGTCTCGCCGTACACCGGCGGCGAGATCGCGTTCGTGCGGGGGAACACGACCTCGACCCTCGTGCAGATCGACCACGTCGTCGCGCTCGAGAACGCCTGGCGTACCGGGGCGCAGCAGCTGTCCCAGGCCGAGCGGCAGGCCCTGGCGAACGACCCGGAGAACCTGTTCGCGGTCGACGGGCGCTCGAACTCGCAGAAGCGCTCGGGCGACGCGGCGACGTGGCTGCCCGCGGCGACGGGGTTCCGGTGCGAGTACGTCGAGCACCAGATCGAGGTGAAGGCGGAGTACCGGCTGTGGGTCGTGCCGGCCGAGCGGGACGCGATGGAGCGGGTCCTCAGCACCTGCTGAGCGGGTCGGGCGCACCAGGTCGGGCGCACCAGGTCGGGCGGCCCGCCTCAGTGCCCGAACGCTCCGACCGCGGTGAACGTGATGAGCACGACCAGGAACATCGCGGCGACCGTCGCCAGCACGGCGACCCACCCGAGCGGCCGCGTCCGACGCAGCCACGCCGCGAGGACCCCGCCACCGATGAGCACGAGGGCGAGCACGATGCCGTCGACCACGGCCGTCTCGACGCCGATCGACGGCCGGCACTCGCGCGTCGAACTCTCCCAGTCGCAGCCGTACTGGGACACCGTCGCGACGAGCCAGCCGAAGACGACGAGCGCGCCGCCGACCATCGCCAGCAGGACGAAGCCGGTGATCGTCACGACGAGGTCGATCGTCGACGCGGTCGACCGCGAGCGCCGCGGTCCCGACTGCGACTGCGACCCCGGCTGCGGTTCCGACGCCCCGCGCTGCTCGATCAGTTCGTCTGACATGGTCCCCCGCTTCCCCGGCCCCCTCGGCCACCGCAAGCCTAGAGGGCGGCGGCTGACGAGGCCGCACTCCGCTCGCGGTCAGACAACACCTGTAGCGTAAGTCGCGTCCGGCGGACGCCCGCCGGACCGGACTCGCCGCTCAGCGCCGCGCCGTGACACGCACGCTCCCCGGACCCCGAGCCCTTCATCGTCGAAGACCGCAGGAGGCCTCCACCACATGACCGACACCAGCTCCACCACCACCACCCGCTTCGCCGACCGCGTCGTCCTGATCACCGGCGGCGGCTCGGGCCTCGGCCGTGCGACCGCCGTCCGCCTGGCCACCGAGGGCGCGAAGCTCGCCCTCGTCGACGTCTCCGAGCAGGGTCTCGAGGCGACGAAGACCGCCGTCCTCCAGGCCGCCCCCGACGCCGACGTCCTCACCACCATCGCCGACGTGTCCGACGAGGCCCAGGTCGAGGCGTACGTCGCCGCCACGGTCGAGCGCTTCGGCCGCATCGACGGCTTCTTCAACAACGCCGGCATCGAGGGCAAGCAGAACCTCACCGAGTCGTTCACCGCCGCCGAGTTCGACAAGGTCGTCTCGATCAACCTCCGCGGTGTGTTCCTGGGCCTCGAGAAGGTCCTCGCCGTGATGCGCGAGCAGGGCTCCGGCATGGTCGTCAACACCGCCAGCGTCGGCGGCATCCGCGGCGTCGGCAACCAGTCCGGCTACGCGGCCGCCAAGCACGGCGTCGTCGGCCTGACCCGCAACTCGGCCGTCGAGTACGGCGAGTTCGGCATCCGCATCAACGCGATCGCACCGGGCGCCATCTGGACGCCGATGGTCGAGAACTCGATGAAGCAGATCGACGCGGAGAACCCGCGCAAGGCCGCCGAGGAGTTCATCCAGATCAACCCCACCAAGCGCTACGGCGAGGCACCCGAGATCGCCGCGGTCGTCGCCTTCCTGCTCTCCGACGACGCGTCCTACATCAACGCCGCCGTCGTCCCGATCGACGGCGGGCAGTCCGCCAAGTACTGACCCTCGCGGTCCGTGTCACCGGGGCGCGCCTTCCTGACGGGAGGCGCGCCCCACCCGTTCCGCCCCTCCTGCGTGACAGCATGGCTGGTCACACGACCGTGGAGGGGAACGCGATGAGCGCCAACGGAACGACCGGGTCCGGCTTCGGCCCCGGAGCCGAGAACACCGGGCCGGACGCCGCCGGTGACCTGCGACGCCGCATGGGCGCATCCGCCGAGGGGTTCCTCGGCAGCGCGGCCTGGGTGCCGTGGAAGGCCGCCGGCACCAGCGGCGAGCCCGAGGACGGCAGCGTCGCGCACGTCGTGCTCCGCGACCGCCCGTTCGTGCCGGTCTTCACCGATCCCACCCAGCTGGCCACGAGCCTCCCGGGGTTGGAAGCACGCGCGATGCCGATGGCCGAACTCGTCACTGCACTGCCCGAAGAGTTCGGGATCGTCGTCGACCCGACCAGCGCCGAAGCGGCGAACTTCCTGCAGGCCGACGTCGTCGCCGGACTGCGAGCCGGGATCAGCGGCGTGCCGCCCGAGGCCGACGAGGACTGACGATGTCCGCCCAGCTGACGCTGCCGCAGGCGTACGCGCTGCTGCTCCTGCGTCCGGACGGCAAGCTCGCCGTGTCGTCGCAGACCTTCGACCCCGGTGTCGCCGGTGCCGTGCTCGGTGACCTGGCCCTCCGCGGGGTGCTGCAGTTCGACGGGCGCAAGGTGGTCGCGACGAAGTCCGCTCCCGTCGGCGACCCGGTGATCGACGGCATGAAGGAACAGATCGACCTCGCACCGGCGCCGCGACGGCCCGCGTCCTGGGTCTCCCGGTACGCGACCGGTGCATTGCGGCAGGCCGTGCTCGCCGGACTCGTCGGCCGCGGACTCGTGGTGCGGCTGGAGCACCGGGTCCTGGGGATCTTCCCGTCCACCCGCTGGCCAGAGCGGGACGCCGGCCCGGCGAAGCTCCTGCGCGGCGAGATCGGCGACGTCCTGCACCTCGGCGCCGCGCCGTCGCCGTTCCAGGTCGCGCTCATCGGGCTGCTCGAGGCGACGGGCACGCTGCGCGGGCAGTTCGGCAAGGTCGACCGGCAGCGCGTCAAGGCGCTGACGGACGGGGACTGGGTTGCGGGTGCGGTGAAGTCCGTGGTGCAGAGTCGGCAGACGGCGGCGACTGCCGGGGGCGGTGCGGCCGGAGGCTGAGTGGCCATCTCGAGCTGACGCTCACGCGGTGGGAACGCGCGGCGGAACTTGCACCGCACCAGAACTGGGGATGCCTCAGACGCCCTCCTCGACGCCAGGATGGACCGGTCCACGGCGAACAGGGGGAACACCATGCCGCTCGGCGATCCGGGTCCACGAGACTGGTCCCCGCCCGAAACCCGATCCGGCGGTGGTCGTTCGATCCCGCCGATCGCCACCATGACGACCTACGGAGCGACGTCGGCGAAGCACCGTACCCGCCCAGCCGCGTATGCCTGGCTCGCGATGCTGCTCGGCGGCGGCAGCATGGTCCTGGCCCTCGTCGAGCCGCAACGGGACGGTGTCTCGACCGGCTTCGTCGCGTCGACCATCGGCGTCACCGCGATGGTGGTCGGAACGCACGCGGTGCGGGTCGCCCGGTGGGGATCAGCAGCGGTGCGTGCCTTCGGTCGGGGTGGCGCAGTGCTCGGCGCGGTCGGGACGGCGCTGATGGTCTATGCGGTGATCGCGTTCTTGCTCGGGACGGCCGGCGTCGCACTGCCCGCCCTGTCGCTGCCGATCGCTGGCCACAGCCGCGAGCTCGTGGCGGTGGCTCCGACGGACACGCCGGTGGGCCAGCCCGCCGACCAGGGCGCGACCGAGCAGAGCGCCGCGCCAGCTGTTCCGGTGCCCCCGGTGCCCGAGACGACGAGCACCGGTGCCGGTACCGCGCCGGCCGCACTGCCGGCCTCGGCCGCCGAGGAGCGGACCGCGCTCGCGCAGACTGCCGGCACCCTCGCCTTCGTCATGCGCCAGCGATTCGGCGCTGGGCCGTTCCCGCCGACGCTCGTCGTCAGCACCGGGGACGACGTCACCATCCGGCTCCTCGACGGCACCGGGCTGGCCGCCGTCCCCCAGGGTGCACAGGTCACGTACTCGGTGTCACCGGACGCGTCCGCCTGGGCGGTGACGGTGCGTGGCGGCCAATTCGGCACGACCGCCTCGTTCAACTCCACAGTCGGGACCGTCGAGGTCGGTTGACGCTGCAGGCGGCCACCCGCGAGCTCACTCCCGCGGCGCCACCAACTCGATGAACCGCGACAACAGCCCCAGCCCCGCGATCGACGGCGGCAGCGCCGTGGTCAACGCCGGCGAGTGCACGAGGTACGCCGCCCACTTCGCCCGTGACAGCGCCACGTTCAGCCGGTTCGGCATGAGCAGGAAGTCGAGCCCGCGTGGGATGTCCGCCGCCGAGGACGCGGCCAGCGAGGTGATCGAGACCACCGCCTCCCGGCCCTGGAACAGGTCGACGGTCCCGACCTGCGTGCCGGTGTACCCGGCCCGGTCGAGGGCGTCGCGGATCACCGCACCCTGCGCGTTGTAGGGCGCGACGACGATGACGTCCTCGTCGGTGAGCTGGCGGGTGCCGCGGTCGTCGGTCCACGTGCGACCGACGACGTCGGCGACGAGGGCGACGACCTGCGACGCTTCCTCCGGCGACGAGGTCGTGTTCCCCGTGTGCACGACGGGCACCGGGTGCACGCCGGGGTCGATCCCGTCGAGGTGTCGCCCGGACACCATCGACGCGAGCTGCCCGTCGTAGGACAGCCCCGACACCGCCGCGGTCAGGGCCGGCTCCATCCGTCGGGTCTGCGCCAGGAAGTACCCGAACTCCGGCGGCAGCACGTGCTCCCCGTCGGCCAGCCAGCCGAGCGCGGACTCGTCGACCGGCTCCGGGTGCGAGCCCTGCGACACCTGCGGCAGCTGCTGCGGGTCGCCGAGCAGCAGCAGGCGGGTGGCCGCGATGGCGGAGGCGATCGTCGGCGCGAGGGAGAACTGCCCCGCCTCGTCGACGACGAGCAGGTCCAGGGAGTGCCGGGCGACGGTCGACTCGTTGGCGAAGGTCCACGCCGTCCCGCCGACGACTCCCCCGGTGCCGGTGTCGGCGCAGGACTGCAGGAACGCCGCGATCGCCGCGCCGTTCTTCACGGGCGTCCACTCGGCAGCCTCGATGTCCTCGGGGTCGGCGCCGCTCTTCGGCTGCTTCACCACCCGGTCCGCGGGCACCCCGGCGGCGATCACCGCGTCGAGGAAGTTCTCGCTGGTCGCGTGCGACTGCCCGACGACGCCGACCCGCCACCCGTGCTCACGTACGAGCTTCGCCACGACGTTCGACCCGACGTACGTCTTGCCCGTGCCGGGAGGCCCCTGGATCGCCAGGTACGACCGGTCCAGTCCGAGCAGGGTCGCCACCACGGCGCCCACCGTGTCGTCCCCCGCGACCGGTACGAGGGGCCCGCGAGGCGGCACCCGCCGCAGCAGGTCGAGCGCCGGGTCGGGCAGCATCTCCGGCAGGGCGTCGAGCACCTCGGCACCCCACTCGGCGATCGCCTCGGGCTGCGGCTTCGCCCGCGGGGGCGACGACGGCGCGAGGGCGGCCGGGAAGCCGGAGTGCGGGTCCCCGCCACCGACGGGCAGGCGTTCGAGCACGAGCACCTCGGTGGCATCGCCGTTGTCCCACACCTCAAGGATCGTGGCGCGGTCGCTGGCGCCCTTCGAGCCGGGGCCCGGGGCGGTGATCGACGCCGGCAGTGGGTCGTCGTACACGAGGTGGGGCGAGCCTCCCGGCCGGAGCCTGGAGCCGGGCGCGAGCGTCCCCGACAACCGGATCTCCCGCGACTGTGAGCGGGCGCGCGGCAGCGTCGCCCAGTCCCGCTCGACGGAGGCGCGTTCGACGACGAGCACGTCGCGAGTGTCGGCCCACTCGTCGACGGGGTTCCGCAGCCGGTCGAAGTGGTCCTGCCAGAACGTCTTCGCCTCGCGGCGGTGGTAGTCGATGGCGGCTGCAGCGAGCGCCAGCGCGGTCTGGTCGGGGGTGCGGTCGAGGGCGTCGACGTCTGCCGTCTCGGCGGCGAGCGCGACGTACACCGGGTTCGGCTCGCGCTCGACGGGCAGGGGCGGCAGCCCCTCCAGCTCGACCGTCGTCGTGGCGTCCGGAGCGTGTTCGGCGCGGAGGCCCAGCAACCAGTCGCGCAGGCGCAGCGTCGACCGGCAGTCGTAGGCGTTGTAGTCGGCGACCTGGTCGAGTTGCCGCTGCCCCGCGACGGCGTCCCCGGTCCGGAGTTCGGTGATGGCGTCGACGTAGGCGGTGATGCTGTCGGCCGCGTTCGTGACGTCGCTGAGCCGCAGGTCGTCGCCCATGTACAGCGGCTCGAGCTTCTTGATCGAGTAGCTGCGGCTTCCGACGACCAGGGCCTTCCGCACGATCGGGTACAGGTCGACGAGGACGCCGGCGCGCAGCAGGTCGTCGACCGCGTCCTCCCCCACCCCGTGCCGGGCCGCGAGGGACAGCAGGTGCGTCCGCTCGTACGCGGCGTAGTGGTAGATGTGCATGTCCGGGTACTGCTGACGGCGGTCTGCGATGAACGCGAGGAAGTCGAGCAGCGCCTGTCGCTCGTCTCGGATCGTGTGCGCCCAGAACGCCCGGAACTCGGCCTGGTCGTCGACGAGTCCGAACAGGTAGTCGAGGCCCCAGTGCACGCCGTCCTCGGTGTGCAGCGGGTCGCCCTCGAAGTCGAAGAAGACGTCGCCGGGGTCCGGTGCGGGGATCGCGTCGAGGGCCCGTGGGTCGAGGACCTCGAAGGCAGGTCCGGTCCGGCTTGCGTCCGCCCCGTCGCTGCGGTTCGCCGCGCGCTCCGTCTCGATCTGGAGGCTCGCCTGACGCACCAGACGATCCAGTGTCGTCTTCGACATGGTCGCCACCGGTGCGGTGCGGACCGCCAGGTCGTCGATCGACCGCACGCCCTGCCGGATCAGCTTCGTCCGCTGGTCGAGGCGCATGCCGGCGACGAGGACCAGGTCGCGGTGTCGCTGCACCTCCTGCTGGCAGGCGGCGCACCGGCCGCAGCTGGAGTACCGGGGGTCGCCCCACAGCATCGGCTCGTCCGCGGCCATGCGTTCGGCGATCACGCGGATCAACTCGGCGCGCTGCGTGCGGTACACCGGCACGATGTCGGCCAGCTCGTGCGTGGTCGTCGTGCGGTCGCCGAGGACCAGGTGCACCTGCTGCCCGGTCGGGATGCCGTGCGCGCGCATCTGCTCGGCATAGGCGGCGAGCTGCAGCAGGGCGCTGATCTTGGCGTGCCGGGCGAGCTTGGTGTCGTAGACCTCGTACTCGCCGCGGTCGTTCCGGATGATGAAGTCCGCGAAGCCGATGAAGCCGGTGCCGTCGGCCGACGCGGGGACGTGGAACGTCGGTTGGTACAGGACGTCGGCGCCGTCGCGCATGGCCTGGAGCGCTGCGGCTGCCGCCTGTCGGTACTGCGGCGGGGCCGGGCGGTCGAACTCGACGACATCGTGGGACTGCTTGAGGATCTCGAGGTAGTCGAGCTCGTGCTGGTCCCCCAGGCGGGCCGTCCGGTCGAGCATGTCGTCGTGCTCGTCGGGCAGGGGTTCGCCGCGGCCGAGCTTGGCGTCGAGGCGGCGGAGGAACGCCCACTCGCAGGTCGCCCACGTGGTGAGGTCGCTCGGGCTGAGCAGGGCTCGGCCGTCCTCGGTGATCTGCATGCTGTCACCCTAGGGCTGGCGTCAGACGTCGCTGCTGCCGACGAACTCCCAGCTCATGCGCTATTCCCGGACCGTCCACGTCGGTAACTGAGGATGCTCAGTACGGTGCCCACGAGTCCGACGAATGTCGTCAGTCGACCTGCTGTCGAATCCCATGCGCTCAACGCGGCCGACATGTCGAAACCGCTGGAGAACGCCATGAGAGCGACCCCGACGCTTCCGAAGCAACTACAAACGACCACGAGTGCAGCGAGACCGTACACGTCCGGGTCATGGGAGGGAAGAGCATCCAAAGCACTTGCCTCCGGCTGTGTCGACGAGGGGCGTGACTCGAACGCTTCGCTGACCCGATCCAGCCACGTGTCGATCCAACCCGACCACTCTCGCCGTTCCGTTACGTCCGAGGCGACCAACACCGCCCGCATCTGAACAGCCGGCTGGGCTTTCGCGAGCCAGATGCGGCCTTCCGCTGAGTTGCCCTGGCGAGACCTTCCCCGCGGGAAACGCCGACCGAGCGCGCCGAGTACCCGCGTAGTCCGCCGTGCGATGAAATCCTGGTCGAGTTCCGAGCGAGCGTCAGCCACGAGTTTTTCTCCGAGGAGAGCGACCTCCCACTCGCTCCTCGCGCGACGGAGACACATCACCCGATGCAGCAGCACGGTCGACAGCCACGGGACCGCCGAGAAGAATGCGAGCGCAAGCGTCAGACCGTCCCACCAGCGGGGAGTTGTGTCGTTCATCGACGCCACGATGAGCAGCCCGACGAGCGCCAAGACGTCAACGAGGATGACGAAGCCGAGCCATGTCGGTGGCCGGAAGAGCAGCTGTTCAGCGCGCCACACTCCTTCGGCGATGGGAAGGTGCTTCACCCGGAACCGATGCCACGCGTGGTGCGAAAGAGGTCCGCGGAGCACTTCCGCTCGGACGGATCGTTGCTCCAGCTTGTTCAGCGTGAGCACCGCTTTTCGACTCCCCTGGCTGAGGACCAGGACGTAGAGGTACGAGGCCCAGAGAACGAAGCTGACACAGCCAACCCAGAGGAGCACCACGACAACGAACTGCCAGGCGGCGAGAGATGCGTCTGTCATGCGTGGAGCCTCTCGAAGACCACTGACAGGTCCCGCCTTACTGCCCCGCCGTCGCTCTCCGCCACTGTTCCAGACCCGTGGGGCTTCTCCACGGCGTCGGAGGCCACCGTGTCCGCTGCCAGGAGGCAGGTCCCGCGACTGATCGATGCCACCGACCAGGTGCTCGCGGTGCGCGGCCGCTCACGCCTTCGCTGAGCGGCTCACGTCACCAGTCGCACGAACCTCGCTCCGTCGTACCCGTCGCGCGACACGTGCGCGGTGAAGTCCGCGAGACCCCGAACCCAGTGCCCGTGCTCGCCGTACAGCGCCTGGTACACGACGACCGGCTCCTCGGTCTCGACGTCCTGCGCCAGGAGCACCACCTGGTACTCCCCGCCCTTGAAGTGCCGGTACCGTCCTGGGGTCACGTCGTCGCTCATCCTCCCGATGGTACGGAGACGGCGGCCGACCGAGCGCCGCGGTTCCCGGTACGGTTTCGGTCGAAGGGGGAACGATGAGCGACAGCATCAACCAGTGGGGCGGAAGCGCGACCAAGGCGGAGGTGGCGCCGATGATCGTCGTGCGCCGGCCGCTGTTCCCTGGGGTGATCTTCTTGGCCCTCGGGGTGTTCGGCCTGGTCATCGGGATTCCGGGGATCGTCTTCCAGCTCATCGCGGGCACCGACGACAGCCCCGCGTTCGGGATCCTCCTCGGCCTCGGAGCCGTCTTCCTGCTGTTCGGCCTGGCCCTCGCCGCCGGCCGGATCAACGTGTACGACCGGCACTACGACGTGAAGTCGGGGTTCGGCAAGTTCCGTCGGCGCGAGGTCGACGACATCCACACGCTCCGCTTCGGCAAGCAGTCGAACGGTGGTGGGCCGACCTTCATCAGCCTCACCGCTTGGAACGAGCAGCGGAAGAAGCAGTTCATGGTCTTCACGAACTACCGCGGCTACCGCGAGTTCACCGCGTGGCTCGACAAGCGCCGCCCCGAACAGTGGGCGGAGTGCGAGCGGCTCGGCCTGCCGGACTGATCTCTGGTCAGTCGCTGCCGTCGCCCGAAGAGGTCACTGGTGCGACGCCACGTGGTCCAGCAACCTGATGTGCGGGCGCGACGGCAGGGGGACCGCCGCGAAGTCGATGGTGGATCCTCTGTTGCGGAGGCGACTGTATGAGCATGGCGGGGGCATCAGCGGGCGGACGTGCTCGTCATCTCAGCCGCGAAGCTGAGGCCGACCCGGCCAGCGCAGCCGCCTTGCTCGCCGCTTCCGGCCGGTTCTCGGTTGCGGAGCAGACCGAAGCACAGACGATGCGGTTGGTCTCCGAGCTGGCGACCGACGGATTCCAGCTCCTTCCCGACCGGCGATGGCCCGGATCGAGAACAGCGCAGGTGGACCTGGTCGTCGTCGGGCGCTCCGGGGTCTTCATCGTCGACACGAAGGCATGGCGGGACTTCTCGGTGCAGGGCGGTCGGCCGCACCGGGGACAGGACGACGTGACGGACGAGTTCGACTCGCTCTCCACGTTGCTCGCTGACACGCAGGAGGCCTTCGCCGAGGTCGGTCTGCCTCCGAGCGAGGTGCACTGCATCGCCGCGATGTCGCTGCAACCCCGGATCGCGACTGAGGTCGGGACCGTCGAGGTCGTGGGGACGGAGAAGCTCGTCGAGCGCCTTCGACGTCCCGGTGCCCGGTTGAACGTCGCCGACGTGGAGCAGCTCGCCGCGGTCGCCCGCGACTACTTCGCGGTCATCGTCGACCCAGAGGACGGACCATCCGCCCTGCAGATCGACGTCGATGAGGACGAGAACGAGGTCGTCTTCGACTTGGAAGAGTTCCACCGCGGGCTCCTCCATCTGGACGAAGCGCCGATCGAGACGTGGATGTCCTTCCTCGACCCGGCGCAGGCGAAGATCGCGCGACGGAGTTTCAACGGGCCAGCACGTATCCGCGGTGCTGCGGGTACCGGCAAGACCGTCGTGGGCCTGCACCGAACAGCGCACCTCGCTCGAGCCGCCACCGACAAGGTGCTCGTGACGACGTACGTGAAGAGTTTCCCGGCAGTGCTGAAGTCCCTGCTCGAGCGTCTGGAACCCGCGCACGCCGCGAAGGTCGAGTTCGCAGGCGTTCATTCGTTCGCCCGCTCACTGCTCGTGGAACGCCGCATCCCGTTCGAGATCGACCCGGATGCCGCGAACACCGCCTGGTGGCGCGCTTAGAACGCCCTCGACCCGAAGGACCCGCTCAGGTCACCGCGGTTCGGCTCTGGGTACTGGCGGGACGAAGTGACGCACGTGATCAAGGGTCGAGGGTTGACCGAGTTCGAGCGGTACGCAGCCGTGTCCCGCGTCGGAAGGAAGTACGCCCTCCCGGTCGAGCTTCGCGAGCGAGCATGGGCCCTGACCGAGACGTACAACCGCAATCTCAGTTCCGCTGGCGTCGTCGACTGGGCTGACCTGGCCCGGATGGCTCGCGACGAGCTCCGGGAGCGTCCGCTCCATCGGTACGAGGCGGTCGTGATCGACGAAGCGCAAGACCTGGACTGCGTGACGGTCGGGATGTTGCACGCCCTCGTCGGCGACCGACCGGACGGCTTGACGCTGATCGGCGACGGTCAGCAGTCCATCTACCCGGGCGGCTACACGCTCGGAGAGATCGGCATCAGCCTTGCCGGCCGTGGCGTCGTCCTCGACGTCAACCACCGCAACACCCGTCAGATCGCCGACTTCGCGCGCCGTCTCGTCGAGGACGACATCGTCACTGACATCGAGGGCACGGATGCTGCTGGTGACACGGTCGCCGCGATCACCCGGACCGGACCGGAGCCGGTACTCCGACGCTTCACCCAGTCGAAGGACCTCCACCGAGCCCTGGTGGCTGCCGTTCGGTCGGCTGTCCGGGGCGGGACGAGGACCGGCGACATCGGCATCTTGGCCCGGACCAATGCGGCAGCCAACCGTGTCATCGGCATACTGCGTGAGGAGCGCCTCCCGGCCGTGTCGATCGAGCGGTACACGGGTCAGACGACGAGCAACATCAAGGTCGGCACCATCAAGCGTGCCAAGGGCCTCGAGTTCAAACACGTCTTCTTGACGGACGTCCCATCGCGCCTCCTCGACCAGGAGCCAGCGGCCGAGAACGAGAGCGCCCTCGAACGACGCCGCCTCGATCTCCGCGAGCTCTACGTCGGGATGACCAGAGCGCGCGACCAGCTGTGGGTCGGTGTCTCGAACTGATCTCCATCGGATCCGATCCAACAGATCTTTGCCTTCGTCACGGGACTCAACACCCTTGGTCCGACGACCCGGGCGACGTAGTGTCCACACCATGACCGTCGCCCTCTCACTCGCGATCGTCGCCGGCATCCTCGCTCTCGCGACGGCCCTCGGCCTGCTGCTCCGCAGCCGCACCGGCCGAGCACGAGTGGTCACGTCCAAGGTCCGCGACGCGACGACAGTGGCCGACCTCGCCGGCCGGGAGGCGTTCGGCACCGCCGCCACGCTCCTCCAGTTCTCGACGCCCACATGCGCACGCTGTCCCGCCACGGCGAGGCAGCTCGACGCGGTCGCCGCCGCGAAGTCTTCGACAATTGAAGGTCCTGCCCGCGTCCGCCGGCTCGAGATCGACCTCTCCGAACGCCCGGAGCTCGCGCGGCGCTTCGACGTGATGCAGACCCCGACCGTGCTCCTCGTGGACGGGGACCAGACCGTCCGTGCCCGCTTCGGTGGACCGCCCCGCCAGCCCGAACTCATCGCCGCGCTCGACGCCGTCCTCACCGAGGAGCACTCATGACCACCAGCCCCGCGCCCTCCCGAGGCATCGACCCGCGTTCGCCCCGCTTCGGCGCCGCGATCACGACAGTCCTGCTCGCGCTCGACATCGTCCTCACCCTCAACGACGGCACGCGGACGGTCGGCATCGTCCTGCTCGCCGTCATCGCTGCGCTCTTCGCCTGGGGAGGCCTGGCCGGCATCGCCCGCCACCCGTACGGCGCGGTGTTCCGCCGCCTGATCCGCCCCCGGCTCGGCCCGCCCGCCGGACTGGAGGCGCCCGAGCCCCCGACCTTCGCCCAGCGCGTCGGACTCGTCGTCACCGGTGTCGCCCTCGTCCTGGCGCTGCTCGGCGTCCCGTACGCCGCACCGGTCGGCGCTGCCGTCGCCCTGGTCGCCGCGTTCCTCAACGCAGCGTTCGACGTCTGCATCGGGTGCCTGACGTACGTCTGGCTCGTCCGCGTCGGCGTCTTCCGCGGCCGCAGCAGCGTCGCGTAGCACCGGGTCCGGCGTCGGAAACTCCCCCCACGGCAGCTTCCGACGCCGACTCCGGCGACACAGGTCAGCGCCCGCCGACCGCCTGCTCCGACATCGCCACGAGGTCGTCCGCCCGCAGCTCCGGCCAACCGTGCAGCACCGCTCGCCACTCCTCCGGCAGCGCCGCCGCCCCGTACAGCGCGCCGGCCAGGCCACCGGCGATCGCCGCGACCGTGTCCGTGTCGTTGCCCGACCTGACCGCGCGGATAAGGGCGTCCTCGAGCGAGGTCGACGACCGCACCGCCGCGTAGGCCGCCTGCAGCGCCGACACGACCCACCCATTCGTCGCGGTGAAGGCGACCGGCTCCGCGTGCTCTGCTGCGACGAGTCGCTCGGTCCACGTCCGTCGAGCCGCCGGCGCGAGCAGGTCCAGCCCCCGCAGGACGTCGAGCTCGCCGTGCAGCACCGCGTGCCGGATCGCGACGCACCACAGCACGCACGCGTCGCCCGCGTCCGCTTCGTGGTGCGTCAGGTCGCTGACGGCGCGGGCCGCCGAGGCGAGCCGCTCCTCCTCACCTCCGTCACCGCGCAGGTACGCGAGGACCAGCGGCACGGTCCGCATCAGCGACCCGTTGCCGGCCGACCGGCCGGTCGACTCGTGCACCCGCCGGGCAGCGAGCCGACTGGCGGCGGCGGTCCGCGCCTCCAGGCTGGCGAAGACCTGTCGGGTCTGGATGCCGACGTCGGGTGCGTCCAGCGCCCACTTCGCCCAGGCGGCGACCAAGCCGTCGAGGGTGGCTTCCGCCGCCGGGTCATCGCCTCGGGCGACGGCCTGGAGGATCGGCACGGCCATGCTCGTGTCGTCCGTCCACTTCCCTGGTCGCCACCCGAACGAGCCGCCACCCTGCATCAGGATCGGCGTCGGTTCCGGGACGGGTGGGCCGAACTCGTAGCCGGCGCCGAGGGCGTCACCGGCGGCGGAGCCGAGGACGGCGCCGACGGCGCGGTCGAGGATCGTGGTGTGCTCGGTCATGACGAGACCTCCGGATCGGATTAGCGCAGTTCCGCGCTAATCCGATCCTGCACCCGTCTGGTGATTAGCGCAAGTGCGCGTAAACTCCCGTCCGTGGCTGACACCGAGTACCGCGACCCGAGCGGCAAGCGCCTGGCGGACTACCCGCACCCCTCCGTGGCGGTCGACACCGCGGTCCTGACCGTCATCGACGGCGAGCTGTCGGTGCTGCAGGTCCGCGACGCGGTCGACGGTGACTGGCGACTGCCGGGGACCTTCGTGCACGAGGGCGAACGCCTCGCCGACTCGGTGCTGCGTTCCCTGCGTGAGAAAGCCGGTGTCGAGGGACTCGCGCCACGGCAGCTCCACGTGTTCGACGACCCGACGCGGGACTCGCGGGGGTGGGTGCTGTCCGTGGCGCACCTCGACGTCGTCCCCGCGGCTGCCCTGACGATCAACTCCGGACGGGCGCGCCTGGTACCCGTCGCGGCAGCGGGGGCGATGGTGCACGCGCACGACGACATCCTCGAGTACGCGGTGGCACAGCTGCGAGAGGACCACCGGGAGCGGCCGGACCCGCACGGGCTACTCGCGGAGCCGTTCACGATGACCGAACTGCGGCGGTTGCACGAAGTGGTGCTCGGGGCGGAGTTGCAGCCGGACACGTTCCGAAGGGCGATGGTGGGGCGGCTCGTGGTGGCCGAGGGGAAGCGGGCGGAGGGGCCGGGGAAGCCGGCGGGGGTGTACAGGCGGGGGTGAACGGCAGCACCGCGAGGGCCGTTTTCGCTTGGCGCCAGTGACCAGGCATCAACCACGCCCTCGCTCCGGCCTCGTCGCGCGCCTTCAGGCTCACGCGCCGCGAAGAGGGCTCGATTCGCGCTCAAGAGGGCGTCCAGTACTCAACTGCGGCGATGAACGTCCGAATACAGTGCAGCCCGCTCGCACCGCGCAGTCCTCGAACGGCCCTGCGCGGCCTGATGGCCCGCAGCGTGAACGTCCGAATTAGCGGGTCTCGGACTGGGTGTGGGCGGATCTGGAGGCGCAGTCGGGCACCGCCCCCGGCGACCCCTTGCCTCCGGATACGCCGCCCGACGTGCGGGTCAAGCCGATAGACGCCGTACAAGCTGCTCGCTGACACGGATAGGCGCAAGCGCGTACCTGGCGCATGGTCCGCTGGCTGCTCCGGCCTTCGAAGCCTCCGCGGGTGCGGGTGCCCATGCCCGCGTTCATCCCGTTACACATCCCGGAAGACTTATGTCTGCGCGCACGAGCCGCTGCGATCGCGATGGTCGGATGCCGCCGCGCCCTCGGGGCAGGCGGTCGCCGCCGACGACGCCCCCCACCCACCGGCTACTCGATAATTAACCGCAGGAATCCCTCTGGTCGATCAAACCGGCTCAAGTGAGCATGGGTTTCCGCTTCACGGCACAGAGACCCGCTCAATCGCTGTAGGTGGCCAGCACCAGCGATTTCCACGATGCGGCGGCCTTCGTGATATCGGTCTCCGTGACGAACAGATAGCGCCATTCACCGTAATCGCCATAGTCAGTCACAGCCCGGGCCCATTCACGCGCGGCGTTCGCCTTGTCAACGACCTCAGGGTCGTTAGCGGAGTCGTCGGCTTTCGCTTCGACCGCCCACTTCACGCCGCCCTCGGCGACCACGATGAAGTCGGGATAGTACGGCGGCTTGCCTGGTCGAGGAATGCTAGCGGGGCCATTCGTGTAAATGCGTTGCCACCACTCAACAGATGGGTCTTGATCAAGAAGCTTCGAGAGCTCGAACTCCGTTGTCCCGGCGTCGAATACCTGCACCGGCATGAGTGACTTGTTCCATCCGCGGAACTGACGGTGCGGCATGAAAAGGTCATTGTACGGATTGAGTGCGCTGCTGATAACGACGGGCTCCACTGGCAACGTCACTGGTGTGACGACGAAGCTTGTCTTTTGCGGAGTCTTCTTGTGCGCATCGCGGATCAGGCGTCGGATGCCGTCAACTGCAGCAGCTCGCCGCTGGGCGCCCCACTTCGCAGTTTCGTCGGTTGTACCCGCACCCGCACCCGCCAGGAAAGCCTTAGCAAGGCGGTCCGCGGCGCCGCGGCTCTCCTTAGCCCGCGGTGACTCAGGTGCCTGGAGCACGGCATTGACGAGGTCGTCGCGCACGGTGTCGATGCCGGTGAGCTCCTGCGTAGCTTGTGCGTGAGCCTGAGGAACCAGGGTGAGCTTGGCGTCATGCTCACCGACGGCTTCGGACTCGAGCGCTTCGCGTTTGATGACCGCGTCAAGTTCGTCCTTGAACCGCTCACCAGCAGCCTTCGCGGCGGACGACTCGATGTCGGTGAGTGAGAACTGCGGCGGATTCAGCTTCGGGGTGCGCACCGGAAAGACGACCTGCGGGGCACCGTCTCGGCGCCCGGCAGACTCGGGTTCGGGCTCATCGATGCGAGTGGTGGTCTCGACCAGTATTAGCCCCGGACGTGTCGGCGGCTCTTCTTTGTTAGTCGTCTCTTCGGTCGGAACGCCCGGGACGAGCAGCTCGTCTCCTTCCCATCCGGGACCGTCCGCCGTCGAAGTAGCTGGCTCTAAGCCTCCCGCTTCGACAGGCACGGTCGCGGTCTCTTCCAGATTGTCAAGCTCGGGAATCACTGCGGCGCCCGTCTCGTCGACGGTGTCGGGGCCGCCGCTGCGCACGAGACGCTGGCGGAGAATCTCTTTTTGCGCCAGCAGCTGCTTGTACGAGTCGTGGGCAACTAAGTCGACCTGGTCAACCATCGGCACGCCTGTGCGTTTGCCGAAGGGCAAGCGGAGGCCGCGGCCAAGAATCTGCTCAGTGAGCGTTTGCGATGCCAAGCGACGTAGCGTCACGATGACAGCAATATTCCTGACGTCCCATCCTTCGCGCAGCATGTTGACGCTAACGATGGCACGAATAGACGAGTCTGGCCTCTCGACATCGGCCAGTGCAGCCAGAGCCTCATCGCTCGAGCGACTGGTGATGATTAGAACGGCCTCCTCGTTGCCAATGAAGCCAGGCCCGGCGAGCATCTGGGCGGTGCCCTCGGCTTCGTCGAGGTCACGGCAAACAACGAAGAGCACCGGATGCACGACTGCGGCGCCGGGATTTCCCGAGCGATAGGTGTCGTAGGCGGCCGCCTTCAGCCGCAGCAACGCGCAGGCGTCCGAGAGCTGGGTACGCTGGTCCTTCGTGCCGTCGGCGCGGTAGGCGATGACGGGCGTCTTAACGTGGCCATCAGCGATAGCGCGCGCCAGACTGTACTGGTAAACAACCCGCCCAGCGTCCACGTCTGATTGCGCAGGTGTCGCCGTGAGACCGACAAGCGCGACGGGGTCCAGCTCGCGGATAGCAGCGCTGAAAGCGGACGCCTTCTCGTGGTAAAGGTGGTGCTCGTCGGCGATGATCACTAAGTCATCGAGTCCCCGCAGCAAGTCGTAGAGGCCGGCACCGAGCGTTTCGTCGGCCTGGCGAACCTTCCGGGAGAGCTCACCGCGTGGAGCGATTAGCTGCTGAACGTTGAAGACGAAAACCTTGAGCTCTTCAGGGTTCTTCAGTGCGGCACCCACGACCTGCTTCTGGAAGGACTCCGGCGTGATGACGTAGGGTGCGAGCTCAGCGCCCGCGACGTGCTTAACGTGCGCTTCATCGAAGTTCTGAATGGTCTTCGTTTGGATGGTCGAGCCGGGAGTTACCACGAGAACGTGGCGCACACCGAAAGCGGCGAGGTAGTCAATGAGCGACGACATCAAGAACGTCTTGCCCACACCGGTCGCCAGGTCGGCCACGAGTTCGACATAGTTTCCGTCCGCTCTCGCGAGTTCTTGCACGATCGCGTCGAGCGCGTCTTGGTTCGGCTTACGCAGGTCGAACCGGGCGGCAGCCTCCGCGACGAGGTCTTGGTCGTATTTGATGCTGACGGTCATGAAACGACACCCTTCGCAAAAACCTGATCCGGAGCTTGTCGGATACGCGAGCCCGGTGAGAGCTCACGGAGTAGCTGCTCCGCTTCGGGCAGCAGCGCCTTACCAACGATGATCGCGCGCTCGCGGTGCCCGAGCGCGGCTACGACTGTCATAACGACCTGCTCGTCGATAACGCCATCGACTACGGCGAGACGCTGGCGACCGCGGACGCCTGCGAACACGGGATGGTCTGGTGTGAGCGTGAACCCCAGCTGACCAGCGGTCGCCTTTGACCACGCGCCGTTCGTCGCGGCCGGCGATAAGAAAACATCACCGGAGTCGTCGTCGACTTCGTACATGCTCGGTCCCATGCGTGCCACCGTGAATCCGCCGCCACCTTCCCACAGCACGGTATCGTCCCATTTCGTTGCGGTGGCTTCGCGGAGCAGCTTGACAGTTGCCTGTCCCGCAGCTTCGGTCCGTGGGTCCGCCAAGACCTTGCGGAGCAGACTCTGGAAAGTTGCTGCTTCTTCAGCACTCATGCCGTGGGGAAGTTCGTCCACCGCGGCACGGGTGCGACTTCGGGTGATGCCACCCGAATCGTCGCCGTTCACGACCTTGGTCAGTCGGGCCTGGGTGAACGTCTTGACTGTGGACTCCTGCAGCTCAACAGTGACCCATCGCCGGCCGAGTTTGTGGGCCGTGGCTGCCGTCGAGCCAGACCCGGCGAACACGTCGGCTACGATGTCGCCGGGGTTCGTGGCGATGCTGATGATGCGTGCCATCAGCTTTTCGGGCTTCGGAGTGTCGAACGGATTTGGCACGTCCGGGAACATCTTGTTCAGGTGGTCGCGTTTAGCGTCCTGGTTGGTCCCGACTTCGTCAGCTGTCCACCAGTCCCGTGGCACTAGGCCGTCCTGGACGTCGGTGAGGTATCGTTTAATGACTGGGAGAGAGTCGCCATCGCGTCCGAACCAGACGCGGCCATCGGCCCGCGCTTGTGCAAGCCCTTCGGGAGTGAAGCGCCAGTAGCGTCCCTTGGGAAGAACGACCCGACCGCTGGGCAGGGTAACGGGGAAACGCGCTGCCTCAGTGCCTGATTTCGCGGTACCGTTGTCGCCTTGTAACCACGGGCCGCGCGGGTCGTTATCAGGGTTCTTGTAGCGCAGGTTCTGGTCCCCGCGAGGGAGCAGGTTGCGCACACCCTTCCACTTCTTGCCGAGTGGTGCGTAGACAAGGATCGTGTCGTAAGCGCTGCTGATATCGGTGTCATTTCGGCGCCCCTTGTCCTTCTCCCAAGCGATTGCAGCAATGAATCTGTCAGCGCCCAGCTCCTCATCGAGCAGCAGACGCATGCGGTGGACCTCCACCTGGTCCAGATGCACCCAGATGCTGCCGTCCGGATGCAGGAGCTCGGCGAGCATGCGGATACGGTCCTGCATAAGCGTCAGCCACACGCTGTGCTCGAGCTGGTCTTCGTAGTGGTCAAAGCTCTTTGCAGTGTTGAAGGGTGGGTCAATGTAGGCGAGCTTTACCTTGCCTCGATACTTCCCCTTGAACTCAGGGATCGCGGTTAGACTACGCAGGGCGTCACCCGAGTCGCCGATGATGAGCAGGTTGTCGTCGGCGGCAACGCCGATCGTCTCAACCGTCTCAATCGTGCGAACTTCGCGCACACGGACGTCGCTCTTGTCCACCCATGCGTAGTCATACTTGCCGTCTTCGGCGGGAATCAGCCCCAGACCCTTGCCCATCCACGCGAGCTCTAGCTGGCCTGCCGGTTTACGTCTCATCAGGCCCTCAGCCTACAGAGTTGAATCCCTAGCCGCACCACTTCCGGCACGGCGGTACGCGGAGCAAGCTCGCGGTTACATGAATGAACTTGGGCGCGGCTGGTTGGTCGCGATTCTTGCCAGTCGACGCAGCCTCTAAAGAAAATCCTCGCCGAACCCGCGTCTAGCGCCTGGCCGGCGCCACGAGCTCCTGCACGAGCGGCCCACAGCGCGCGCGTAAACACGATGCCGAGCACCCTCGGTGGCGGACCAGCGACAGCCCGCCCGCTGCAAGCTGCGCTCGTGCCGCTCGGGCACCCACCGATCGCCGACGGCTGTCTAGCCGCCGCCCTCGGCCGTGATTTAGCCGCGAGCGCATACCGATCACTTCGAGCCGCGGTTTCCTCTGCGCGATCAGGGCAGCGCTAGGACAGCCCGCCTCGCTTGACCTGCCGTTCGCTTCCTCGTGGCGATCCGCGATGTGCGTCGTCGGAGTGCACGCCGTGTCTGGGATGCACCACGAGGTCCGCGGGTCATGCGACGATGACGATTAACACCGCGTACCCGAGCGCGGCTCACGCAAGAGGACAACCGAACATGACCGAACCGGACGCTGCCGATGTGACCCTCGAAGCCGAGGTCCCCGTGGAAGACGTGACTCGGAACATAGCGAAGGCCGTGACCGGCCGTCGTGCCCTCGCCCGGCAGTACGTGAAGTGGCTCCGCCGTCGAAACCCTTCGGCCACTCCCGCAGACATCGTCCAGATGCTCGAACGCCATTACACGACGTCGATCACGACGGCTGGGGCCGCGATCACGGTGGGATCGATCGCAGCGGACATCGCGATTGCCTCGATTCCTGTTGCTGGCCCGGCCGTCGCCGGCGCGAAGAGCGCTGGCGCACAGGCAGCGAAGGCCGGCACGAAGAGCGCCATGAAGGTGGCCGCCAAGAACCTCGCAAAGAACGCCGCTCAGACCGGCGCCCGGGGCGCAGCGGCACGACTACTTCCTGCCGGAGACCAGCAGCTGCAGTTCGAGATCACGGCAGTCTTCGGTCTCGCGCTTGCCGACCTCCACGACATGGACCTCGACAAGGACCAGGCTCAGGCGTTGATCCTCGGCCTCACCAACGAGCGAGTGAGTCAGCAGCAGATCGCTGCGATGGCAAATGACGTCGCTGAGGTCTCAGTGGGCGGCACGGTGGGCACCGGTCAGGCGATCGCTGCAGGTCGGGATGATTGGTCGCACTGGGCCTCGACGCTGTCCAAGGCGTTGCCAGGTGGCGCTGCCCAGAGTCTTGTCCGCACCATCCAGACCGGCGAGCTCGACCCGATCCGCGAGGGGATGACCGGCAAGCAGCGCGCCACGGTCGAGTACGGCATCGGCGCAGTGACGGGCGGAGTAGCCCGTTTCGTGTTCGGCCGCGACGTGGTGAAGTCATCGCGCACCGCTTTCCCCGAAGCGCCGGAGACATTCCCAGAACACCTCACGATCTCAGCCGATACGGACTCCGAAGGTCCGGCTTCCGACAGCCATGCGCTCGCAGCGTTGGAAGATGCTGCGCGGTCGACCGGTAGTTGGGTGAGTGGGGCTGCCGGAGCAGTCGGTACGGGTGTTTCGGGTGCCGCGAGCACCGCCACGCGGGTTTTTCGGCGAGTCGATCTGGACGGCGACGGGGTGCCCGATGAAGCGCATGCGCTCACTGCGGCCAAGCAGGTCGGCGGCCGCGTGGCCGGAGCCGCTGATGCGGTGGGCGGCAAGGTCGCTGGTCTCTTCCGCTCGCGGAAGTCCTCGACTCCTAGCGAGTGAGCCCTTGAAGGGTCTCCCGACAGGAGCCGAGCAGGAGCAGCGGCGGACTGACTGACTGACTGACTGACTGACGAGAGGCGCAGCATCAACCGGCACCGCACCTCCCCTGACCCGGCCAGCCGGCAGAACCTCCGCCACCCGAGGAGCAGCCGCCGCGCCCCTCGAACTGGTGCCGTGCCAGCGGACAGCCCTGTCCACTGTCACCCACCCCCATGCCACGATGGTCCAACGACCCAGGGAGGGGCACCAATGGTCGACAAAGCACTCCGTGACCGCCTACAGACACTCTCCGAGGTGGCCACAGAAGTCCGCCACCACCGCGCCGCCATCCAGGACGCAGCCACGTCGGCAAAGGACGACCTCCTCACCCGCCGCCTGACGATCACCGGCCCGGCTCTCTCCTGCTCCGTCCTCCCCCTCCGCCCCACCGACACGACCCTCGCGGCAGCACTACAGCACGCCGCCACACTCCCCCAGGCAGACCGCGCCGCCGAGGACGTCCTCACCGTCCTGACGAAGGACGTCCCCGCAGCCCTCGCCGACGAGGACGCCGCCTCCGGCATCGCCGGCATCTTCGCCGGCAAAGAGCGCCGCGAGGCCGCAGCCCGCGCCGAGCAGTACCTGACGACCACCCTCGCGTGGCTCGACAACGGCGCCCTCACTGCGCTGAAGACGATCGACACCCGCCACGTCCCCCGCCCCGACGCCACGCTCGACGCGCTCCTCGACACCGAGGGCCCGCTCCTCACCGCGACCGCGCACCTCGGCCCGGTCGCCCTGATCGACCTCGCCCCGATGGCGCACCTCCCCACCACGATCGCCACGCTCCGGTCGGTGGTCGAGACCGAACAGGAGGCCCGTGCGCGCGTCCTCGACGCCGGCCACCGTGTGCGGGACGTCGCGGCCCGGCGCGAGCTGAACACGATGGACATCGACCGCCTCCGCGAGGTCACGCGCGACCAGCTCCGCCTCGGCGCGGTCCGGGACGCCGGCATCCAGACCGTGGGTGAGCTCCTGCGCGCTCCGATCGTCGCCGGTCACCTGCCCGGCATCGGCGAGACGACGGCCGCGCGCATCAACGCCGCCGCCCGGTCGATGCAGGACGCGGCTCGCGAGGACGCCGCCATCCAGATCGACGCCCGTCGGCAGGACACCGCGAGCGTGGCGCTGGTGTCCGCACTCCGGCAGTGGGAGGCCGCCAAGAACGGCGGCGGCCCCCGCGCGGCCGTCCTCGTCGACGAACTCGCTCACCTGGCGGACGCGGTCGCGCAGCGAGCGGTCCTGGGCATCGTGCACCAGCCGGGCGCACGGGCCTCCGGGTCGTTCAACCCGGCCGAGGGTGCCGTCGAGCGGATCGAGGCGGACGTCGACGACGCCCGCCAGCGCGCGGTCCGCGCAGCGGGCGACCGCGACCGGATCGCGACGACGGACGACTGGAGCGACTTCCTCGACCGCCCGGCCAGCTATTTCGCCCTCCTGGACGAGGTCGGGCTCACCGACTCGACGACGGCCGGCCGCGGGTCGCTGCCCGAGGGGCTGATCGAGCAGATCGAGCAGTTCCACCTGGACACGTCCCTCCTGTCCGCGTCGCTCCGCGGGTACCAGCGCTTCGGTGCGGCGTTCGCGCTCGTGCAGGAGCGGGTCGTCATCGGTGACGAGATGGGCCTCGGCAAGACGGTGGAGGCACTCGCGGCGATCGCACACGTGGCCGCCACGGCGACCGAGGGCACGCCCCGCTTCGTGGTCGTGTGCCCGGCCGCGGTGGTGGCGAACTGGCTGCGCGAGACCGAGAAGCACACGTCGGTGCCGGCGTTCCGCATCCACGGCGCCGAGCGGGTGCGCGGGATCAGCGGCTGGCTGCGTGAGGGCGGGGTCGCCGTCACGACGTTCGAGACGCTCGAGTGGTTCCGCGCGCACGTGCCCGAGGAGCAGCGGTTCGCCGCAGTCATCGTCGACGAGGCGCACTACGTCAAGAACCCCGACGCCAAGCGCACGAAGCAGACCCGCGCGATCCTGGAACGGTCGGACCGGGCCCTGCTCATGTCCGGCACCCCGCTCGAGAACAAGGTCGAGGAGTTCCGGGTCCTCATCGACCACATCCGCCCGGACCTGATGGTCGACCAGGACGACGACGACCCGCTGGCGTTCCGCAAGCAGATCGCGCCGGTGTACCTCCGCCGCAGCCAGGAGGACGTCCTCACCGAGCTCCCCGAACTGGTCGAGGTCGAGGAGTGGACCGACCTCACCCCCGCCGAGGCAGAGCGCTACGCCACCGCGGTCGACTTCGACAGCTTCCACACGATGCGGCAGCTCGCGATGCTCGACGGCGCCGCCTCGAGCAAGATCGCCGCGCTGCGCGACGTCATCGCCGAGGCCCGCTCGACCGGCCGCAAGACCATCGTCTTCTCCCACTACCGCGCCGTCCTGGAGGCGGTGCTCGCCGCCGTCGACGGCACCGTCTTCGGTCCATTGAGCGGTTCCACGTCCCCCTCCGGGCGGCAGGACATGATCGACGAGTTCTCCGCCGCGGCCCCGGGATCGGTGCTGGTCGCGCAGATCATCGCCGGTGGCGTCGGCCTGAACATCCAGGCCGCGTCGGTCGTGGTGATCTGCGAGCCGCAGCTCAAGCCGACGACGGAGTGGCAGGCGATCGCACGCGCCCGACGCATGGGGCAGCTCGACGTCGTGCAGGTGCACCGGCTGCTGTCCGAGGACGGCGTCGACGCAGCCCTCGTCCGGATGCTCGCGCGGAAGACCCGCACGTTCGCGGACTTCGCGGCCGTCAGTGACACGGCGAGCGCGTCGGTGCAGGCGGTCGACATCTCCGAGTCGCAGCTGATCGCGCAGGTGCTCGCCGACGAGCGGGCGCGACTTGCGGCAGAGCGAGCGCAGACGGCGGACGGGCGGACCGCCGGAGCCGCGACGCCGGAACCGGCCGTCTGACGAACTGAGCCCTACCTGGCGGCGGCGAGCGCCGCCTCCAGGACGTCCTCCTCGATGATCGGGATGCCGTACTGGCGGGCCTTCCGCGCCTTGCCGGACAAGCTGTCGACGTCGGCCGCGATGAGGACGGCCGTCTTCTTCGTGACGTTCGGCGCCGACCGTATGCCGAGCCGGGCCAGGTCCGCCTCGATCTCTGGCCGGCTCCGCCGCATCTCCCCGGTCAGCGTGACGATGCTGCCCTCGCCCAGGTCGATCGCGGGCTCTTCCTCGACAGATGCGGGCGCAGCTTGCGTCGCTGCGGAGAAGGACCGAGCGCCCATGCGCGCCGGTTGGCGGCTGTGGACCGCGTGCTCCAGCTCGTCGTCCGTGACGCCGAGCAGCCGTGCGACGCGTTCGAGCTGGATGTGGTCCTGGATCGTGAGGACCCCGCCGGCCCAGACGGCTTCGACCAGGTCGGCGAAGTAGCGCCGGTGCAGGTCGGCCCGCGCCGGCTCGCGCAGTCCGAACTCGCGCCCGAACGACGCGAGCTGGTCGGCGTCGCTCGCGGTGAGCAGGTCGTCCGACAGTGCGCGGTCGAGGACTGCTGCGTAGAGCGTCGCCTCGGCGCCGCCGTCGACGGCGGGCAGACGGTCCGTCGCGACGTCCACGCGGGTGCGGTCCGCGGTGCCGGCCGAGCGGCGGCGTGCGGTCCACGGGGCGGTGCCGGACGGGAGGCCCGGCCACCGCAGTTCCGTGGCTCGCGTCCCCCAGGTGGTCCAGCGGGGATCCTGTCGGGAGGACCCGATGTACGCGCCGAGCAGGCTCGCGGTGGCGCGGGCGTCGGCGAGGGCTTCGTGCGCGTCGACGAGTTCGATGTCGTAGGCGCTGCAGCAGTCGGCGAGCTTCCGACCGGAGCCGGGCAGGAACTCCTGCGCCAGCCGCATCGTGCAGAGCGCGGTGCTCGCCTGCTTGAACGGGGACCGGTGGCCCAGGCGCTCGAACTCGGCGTGCAGGAACCGCGCTTCGAACGAGGCGTTGTGGGCGACGACGACCCGGCCGCGCAGCTTGTCGACCAGGTCGCCGGCGATGTCCGCGAAGGTCGGGGCACCCGTCATGTCGGCGCCGCGCAGGCGGTGGATGTGGACGGGGCCCAGGTCGCGCTGGGGGTTGACGACGGTCTCGAAGGTCCGCTCGACGTCGCCGTCGGGCGTGACGTGGACGATGCCGATCTCGATGATCCGGTGTCCGTACGAGGGCGCCAGGCCCGTCGTCTCCAGGTCGATCACCGCGTAGCCGTTGTGCATGCCGCGTCCCCTCTGCACGCCGACGGAGTCTGCGCCGGCGCTCCACCATCCTCACCGTGATCGCGTCGGGCTACGAGCACCTGTTCGAGGGGTGCGTGGCCGACAGGTCGACCTCCGCCTCGCACCAGGCCAGCAACTCCGGATCGTGCGTCGCCACGACGACCGCGCCACCGCATTGCCGGATGAGGTCCAGACCGTCTCGCACCCGGCCGGCGCTGACGTCGTCGAGCGACGCTGTCGGCTCGTCCGCCAGCACGACCCTCGGCTGTTGGGCCAAGACCCGCGCGACCGCGACGCGTTGCTGCTCACCGCCGCTGAGTAGTCCGGCGCGCTTCCGTTGCTGGCCGCCGAGCCCGATGACCTCGAGCGCAGCGGCGATCCGCAGGTCGAGTTCTCGGCGGGTGAGCCCTCGAGGGTTGACGACGCGGAGGTTCTGCTCGACCGACCATTCAGGAACCACCGCGTGGTCTTGCATGACGTACCCGATGACGTCCCGGCGCAGACGGCGCTGTTGCGGCCTCCCGGCTGCATGGATGTCGGTCCCGAGGACGTGCACGCTCCCCCGGGTCGGCCGCTCCAGCCCGCCGAGGCACCGCAGCAGGGTCGTCTTGCCCTGCCCGGAGACGCCGCGAACGGCGATCGCGGCCGAGGGCTCGGCAGTGATGGTGAGTTCGCTCCAGAGCGTCCGCGAGCTGATGTCGTGCCCGAGCCCGAAAGCGCGGAGTACGGCTTGTTCCTTCATCGCTGGTCCTCTCCTCGGTGTGCCGTGACGGTGAGCAACACCGTGAGCACCGCTGCGGTGGCCAGCGCCATCGCGATCGACGGGACGGTGGCGACCGAGAACACGAGCCAGTCCCTGGGGCCGAGCAGCGCCTGGGTCACCGCTGTGGCACCACCGGCGCTCACAGCAGCGACGACGACGAACCGCCAGTGGTGCACGATCGGATGTCTTCCGGTCAGGAACCGCAGCCTGGCCGCTCGTCGAGTGCGAACACGGTGATCGGTGACGAGCGTGAGTCCCGCGAAGACGACGGCGATCCCGGTGACCATCAGTGCGGCCTCCGCGATCACTCGCTCGCCACGCACCGCTGCGAGCTGGCCTTCCACCGTCGCTCCCACGCGTCGGTACTGCAGGACGACGTCGTCGAGGCCGGCACGGTGGACGGCACGTTCGAGCGCTGCCCGGTCGCTGAAGCGGACTTCGCCGTTCGCGACCGCTGTTCCGAGGCGGTTCGGCGCGATATCCGTCGGATCGGGAACCACCAGCACCGGTACTTCGGGCCACGTCGGCAGGTCGGGCTCCACCGCGGACGTCCAGTCGAGGACGGAGCGGGCGATCGACGCAGTCGACGGCACCACGACCGTGTGGATGTTCGGTTCATGCGGAGGATCTGTGCCCTCCACGTCCCAGCTCTCCGCGAGGTCTGCCGCGGTTGCTGCCCGGAGCGCGTCCCGACTCGCGCTGAGCGTGCTCGGGACGAGCAGCACCGGCGCGCCGTGCCCTTCGACGATCTGGTCCCTGTACTGATCGAGCGCGGACGTCGCTTCACCTGCCACGGTGAAGTAGTCGACGAACGACACGCGCGCCATGCTCGCCGTTCCGTCCAGCAGTGGGCCGAGCGCGATCCGGCCGAACGCGACGTCCTGGTCGTACTCGGTGGGGCGCGTCCCGAGGACGAGATCGTCGCCGTGTGCTGCCTCCCGGACGAGCGTTCGTTCCAGCGACTCGGACGTCGTCCGCCGCTGTGACGCCCAGTCAAGATCGACCGTGCCGACGACGACCAGGGCGATGCCGGCTGCTGCCACGACGACCATCGGCCACCGGGCGACGGCCGCGGAGCCGAGCGTCCGACACGTCAGGACCGCGAGGGTGGCGTGGACCACCAGGAGCACGACGGCTGTGGGAGCCATGACGGCGATGAGCTCGATCGTCGTGAACCGCAGGAGCGGCCCGGTCGCATCGTGTCCGACGAGGACCGCGCCGATGCATCCGACGACGAGGGTGGAGACCACGCCGACGAGCCCCGCGATCTCCTGGGCCTCTCGTGCTGCCACGGCTCGGCGCGACCACCCCGAAGTCATACGCAGCCGCTGCCGCGCCGCACGTCGGCGCGACTCCGCGACGAGCGTGACGAGGACCCCGAGAGCGACGGCGAGCAACGCGGCGGACCACTCCGGTTGCTCGAGCGACGCGGCGAGCACCTCGAGGGGGTGGGGCGTGACGTCCTCGTACCGGTACCCGGCTCGATCGAGCCCGTCGAGGAAATCCGTGACGGCAGGCGCAGGACCGCCGACCGAGTACATCGCGATCAGACGGAGTTCGCCGCCGTCGCCGATCGGCGCTGTGGAGACACTGCCGCGGAACACCGGCGAACTCGGCGTCCCGGTGAAGGTGTAGGCGTTCCAGGTGTCAGCGCGTCCTTCACGATCAGGAACGAGCACTGCCAGCGCCACACCGCTCTCCTGGGCCAAGTGCCGAAGGGTCGCGGTGTGCTCCGCTCCGGTCTGCGCGGCCGGCATGTCGGTGAGCTCGATGGTGGTCCCTGCGCCGAGGAGCCCGAGCGCTTCGACGTTGCCGACCACACCGACCACGAACATCCCGGCGAGGAGGACCGCGGCCGCCACCGCGAGCACGGTGGCGGCCGCGAAGCTCCTCATCCGCGGGTGGCCCAGAATGCCTGGTTCCCCGAGACCGCCTTCTTCCGGTGCGCGTAGGCGACCTTCGTCGGCGGAACCCAGTCGGAGCGGGTCGTGACACCGGATGACCGCACCGACGCGCGATGCGTCGACCGATCGTGCACGTACACGGAGTGCACTTCGCCACTCCAGACGCCGTACGACCACGACCCACCGCCGACCACAGCCGACCCGTTCCGAGTCGCCGCGCTCCGGTCCGCTGACGCCCCACCCTCCTGCACCACTGCGACCGCGTCGCCTGGTTCAGATGCCACCGCTGAACTGGCGGTCCATCCGACGGTGAGCAGCACAGCTCCGGCGATGGTGGCGATGACGTTCTTCCGCATGGTCATGTCCCTCTCTGTCCGCGGCCGTCCCCCGGCCGCGGGGGAACGCTACCGACCAGAACGCAGTATCGGAAGTTCTGCATATTCCGAATACGACAACGCCATCCTCCGATCGGAGGACCCCACCTCCACCCGCTCCCCGATCCCCCAGTGCCACCCACACGCCAGGCTGAAGGCATGCCCGACACCCCCGCCATCGAGGTCCAGCACCTCACCAAGCGCTACGCCACCGGCCACACCGCCGTGTCCGACCTCTCCCTCACCATCGCCCGCGGCGAGACCGTCGCCTTGCTCGGCCCGAACGGCGCCGGCAAGTCGACGACGGTGGAGGTCCTCGAGGGCTTCCGCTCCCGCACCTCCGGCGACGTGCGTGTCCTCGGCACCGACCCCGCACGCGCCACCCGCGCGCACAAGGCCCGGGTCGGCATCGTCCTGCAGACCAGCGCCGAGGCGCCGAACGTCACGGTCGCCGAGCAGCTCACCCACTTCGGCACCTTCTACCCCCGCTCCCGCAGCACCGAGGAGCTCCTCGCCGCCACCGGCCTGGAGGCGCAGCGCAACACCCGGATCAGCCGTCTGTCCGGTGGGCAGCGGCGTCGCGTCGACGTCGCCCTCGGTGTGATCGGCTACCCGGAGGTGCTGTTCCTCGATGAGCCGACGACGGGCTTCGACCCGGAGGCGCGGCGCCAGTTCTGGGACCTGGTCAACGGCATCAAGCGCGAGGGCACGACGATCCTGCTGACGACGCACTACCTGGACGAGGCGGCGCACCTGGCGGACCGGGCGGCGGTGATCGCGAACGGTGAGCTCCGCGCGCCGGCCCCGATCGACGAGCTCGGCGGCCGGGAGGCTCGCACGCCTCGGGTCCGCTGGCGGGACGACGAGGGACTCCGACACGAGGAACGCACGACCGATCCGCAGGCCCTGGTCCGGAGCACGGTAACGCCGATGCACGACCTCGAGGTCATCCGCCCGTCCCTCGAGGACATCTACCTCGAGATGGTGGGCCGACGCATGAGCACCAGCACCGCAGGCACGAGCGCAACACGCATCGCCGCCGCACGCATCCGGTACGAGGTCCGGTCCTACTTCCGGGCCCCCGACTCCGTCTTCTTCACGTTCCTGTTCCCCGTCGTCATGCTGGCGCTGTTCTCGGTCGCCTTCGCGAGCGCCGACGCCATCCAGGCCGGCCCGGTGAGTGTCGACTACGCCACCTACTACCTGCCCGGCCTCGTCGCGACCGGCATCCTCCTCTCCGGCGTGCAGGCGCTCGGCGTCGACATCGCCGGCGAGCGCAGCGACGGCACCTTGAAACGCCTCGGCGGCACGCCCCTCCCCGTGATGTCGTACTTCGTCGGCAAGATCGGGATGGTCCTGGTGACCACGCTGGTGCAGACGGCGATCCTGCTGGCCGTGGCGAGCCTCCTGTTCGGGGTGACACTCCCGACGGACCTGAGCCGCTGGGGCACGTTCGCCGGCGTGTTCGTCCTGGGCATCGCGACGAGCAGTGTGCTCGGCATCGCCATCTCGGCCCTGCCCCGCGAGGGTCGCCGCGCCACCGCGACGATCGTCCCGATCGTGCTGGTGCTGCAGTTCGTCTCCGGCGTCTACCTGCCCTTCATGCAGCTGCCGACGTGGTTGCAGGACGTCGCGTCCGTCTTCCCCCTGCGGTGGATGGCGTCCGGTATGCGATCCGTGTTCCTGCCCGGCACGTTCGAGGCGGGTGAGCCGGGAGGGTCGTGGCACCTCGGTCTCGGAGCGCTCGTCCTGGCAGGGTGGCTGGTCCTCGGCCTCGCGGCGTGCCGCCTCACGTTCCGCTGGAACCGCGAGGACGGCTGACGCTGATGTCGCCTCGTGGAGGACGGCCTGTGGAGAACTCCCGGATCGACGGGAGGAGGTGGGAGGCTGTGGGTATGCCAGCAGCAGACGTCACGACCACCCCGACGTGGGTGCGCAACCGGTGGTTGCACGTGTTCTTCGCTGCCACGATGGCGCTGACCCTCGCGGTCGCCGTGCTCGGGTGGTCGCCGTGGTCCAGCCGCTGGCCGGCCTACCTGATGATCGCCGTCCTGGTCGTCGCGTACGTGGCGTACGGACGTCGTGGGTACGACGAACCGCGGGCAGCTGCCGGCTTCCTGCCACTCGTGCTCGTCGCCGCCGTGGTCCTGCCCGCGGTCGCCCCGAGCACCGCGTTCGTGCAGTGCATCCTGTTCCCGCTGGTGTGGTGCCAGTCCGAGCGCATCCGGTCGGGGGTCCTGCTCACCGTCGCCGTCGGCGTGCTCAGCGCGGTGGGTCTGATGGTGTCGGGCGGTCCGGACGCCCTGGTGTCGACGCTCCTCATCGAGGGCATCAGTGTCATCGGGTCCTGCGCGATGGGCGGTTGGATCTCGAGCGTCGCCGCGCTGTCGGAGGAACGCCGGCAGCTCGTGGAGGACCTCCGCGCCGCGCAGCAGTCCCTCGCCGACGCCAACCGTGCCGCGGGGATTGCCAGCGAACGGGAGCGCCTGGCCCGCGAGATCCACGACACCGTGGCGCAGAACCTCGCCGGCATCGTGATGCTCACCGAGCGGGCCCGGAACGACCTGGCGGACGATCGCCCCGACGCCCTCGACGAGCGGTTGACCGTGCTCGAGGAGTCCGCCCGCGCAGCTCTTGAAGAGTCCCGCGTGCTCGTCGCCGCGGGCTCGGCCGGCACGACGCGCGACAGCCTGGCCGGGGCACTCCACCGCCTCGGCGAGCGCCACACCCGCGAGACCGGGACCCCGGTGACGGTCAGCGCTGCCGACGGCACCCTCGACCGCGACGCCCAGGTGGTCCTGCTCCGGGTCGCGCAAGAGGCGCTGTCGAACGTCCGCGCCCATGCCGGATCGACCGGGGTCGTGGTCACGCTGCTGCACGAGCCGGACCGGACGGTGCTGCGGATCGCCGACGACGGTGTCGGCTTCGACCCGGCGGTGCCGACCGGTGGGCACGGCCTGCGCGGACTGCGTGAGCGGCTCGCCCTCGCGGGTGGGACCTGCGTCATCGCCAGCACCCCCGGCAGCGGGACGACCGTCACGGCGACCCTGCCGACCGCTGCGCCGATGCCTGCCGGAGCCGCACCGAGCCTCCCGGCCCGACCGCACGCAACCGCAGCCGCAGCCGCAGCCGCACCGGTGGTGTCTCGGTGATCCGCGTCGTGGTGGCCGACGACCACCCGATCGTCCGTTCCGGCATCGTCGCGCTGCTGCAGGCTGCGGACGATATCCAAGTCGTCGGGCAGGCGGCCGACGGCGCCGCTGCAGTGTCGATCGTGCTGGCAGAGCGGCCGGACGTCGTGCTGATGGACCTGCGGATGCCGGTGCTCGACGGTGACGCGGCGACGGCGGAGATCCTCGCCACCGCGCCCGAGGTCCGCGTGCTGATCCTCACCACGTACGAATCCGACGACCAGATCCTCGCCGCCATCGAGGCCGGCGCCACCGGCTACCTGCTCAAGGCCGCCCCGGAGTCCGAGATCCTCGCCGGGGTCCGGGCGACCGCTCGGGGTGAGACGGCACTGGCTCCCTCAGCGGCTGCGGCGCTGGTCCGACGGACGGTTGGGACGACACCGGCCGGCCCTTCGCTGACCCCGCGCGAACTCGAGGTCCTGCGTCTCGTCGCCCAGGGCAACAGCAATCCGGGGATCGGCCGCGTGCTGTTCCTCAGCGAGACGACCGTGAAGACCCACCTCGGGCACGTGTTCGAGAAGCTCGGCGTGAACGACCGCACCCGTGCCGTGACCCGCGCGATGGAGCTGGGCCTGCTCCCCTGACCCCGCGCAGTTCAGCGGCTGGGAGCTGCACGGGCCGCGACCGGCTGTCCGCTCGTCTCGCTCACCACCCGACCGCGAGCGCCAGCCCCACTGCCATCGGCAGGGAGGCCGCGAGCACGACACCCACCACGATCGCAGCGATCCGGAGCCGGCGGATCCCCTGCTGCCCCACCCACACGAGCAGCATGATCGCCGTGAAGTACACCGGCACGATCAGCAGCAGCGGCAGGAAGCCGAGCCCGGTCCACGGCACGAGCGCCCCGGACAACACCTCGTACACCGTGCACGCGGCGGCGATCACGAGCCCGACCCGGACGCGGGTCGGGCTCCGTTCCGCACTCGTGGGCGCTCCCGCAGTCGTGGGCGCTTCCTGGTCAGCCATCCCCGGGCCCTCCGGCAAGGCAGGTGGTCTCCACGGTGACCAGACTGGCCCCCTCCGACACGCTGATGTTGCTCTCCGACAACCAGCCGTCACCGACCAGTCGGACGGCGGAGCCCCACAGGTCGACCTTCCGCATCCCCGCGTTGCGGAGCGCGTCCTGTGCGGCAGCGGTCCGACGGTCCACCTCCGCCGTCGACAACCTGCGCGCCGAAGCATCGGCATCCGGCTGTGCCTCGTCGTCGGGCTCGGGTGCGTCGTCCCACTGCCACGTGTACGCGGTCCCCCGCTGCAGGTTCGACAGCGCACACGCACGCGTGTACGGGTTCGCTCCGCCCTCGCTGATGTCGGCACCGAGGGCCCGGACGGCTCGCTCGCCCACGGCCGACAGCTCCTGCTCCGCCTGCGCCGGCGTGCGCTTCGTCTCGAGCGCTGTGAGGGGCTGCGCACGACGGTGGACGTCGTCCGCCCACTCGACAGCGAGCACCACGGTGGCGGTTCCGACGGTCCCGACCCCGAGGATCGCGAAGACGAGGCACGCCACCGGACCGACCAGGGTGACGGAGCGGTCGCGTCTCCGGCGGAGAAGCAGCAGGACCGCTCCGGCGAGGGGCGTCCCCGCGCAGATGAGCGTGATGATCCCGTCGCCGACGGTCTGCGCCGCCAGCGACGGCCGGGTCGCCTCCGACCGGAGGGCCGCGTCGAACGCGAGGAACAACCACACGATCCATCCGACGGGCAGGAGCAAGCCGCTCAGCACGATCCACCCGATGCCGTTGTCCCGCTCCGGCGGCGACCACGCGATGTCCTCGTCCATGTTCCCCCTGTCCCCCGCACCACCGTACCGACCGCCGGCCGGGAGGCATGTGACCGGCCCGCCACGCGCCTCCCGTCCGTCACGCGATCGGCAGACGGAGAACCGCCGGGACACGACGAGCCGGGGAGTCCGCACTTCGGAGGACACGACTCGCGGGCGCACCAGTGCTCGGGCCCCAGCATGACCGAACTGCCCGGACCCGCCTACGCTCGAAGAGATGCCCGCACCACGTACGACCCTCGACCCCACTGCCACGAGCGACGGGTTCATCCGCGTCCGCGGCGCCCGCGAGAACAACCTCCGCGACGTCGACGTCGACATCCCCCGCGACCGGATCGTCGCCTTCACGGGGATCTCCGGCTCGGGCAAGTCGTCGCTGGCGTTCGGCACGGTGTTCGCCGAGGCGCAGCGCCGCTTCCTCGAGTCCGTCGCCCCCTACGCCCGTCGTCTCATCGCGCAGGGGTCGACCCCGCACGTCGAGTCGATCACGGGCCTCCCGCCGGCCGTGGCCCTGCAGCAGCGCCGCGGTGCCCCGAGCTCCCGGTCGACTGTGGGGACGCTGACGACGCTGAGCAACTCGACCCGCATGCTCTTCTCCCGCGCCGGCACGTACCCGGAGGGCGCCGAACAGCTGTACTCGGACTCGTTCTCCCCGAACACCGTCGCCGGGGCGTGCCCGCGCTGCCACGGGTTGGGTGTCGCGCACGAGGTGACCGAAGCCTCCGCCGTCCACGACCCGTCGTTGAGCATCCGCGACGGCGCGATCACGGCGTGGCCGGGCGCGTGGCAGGGCAAGAACCTGCGCGACGTGACGGCGGGCCTCGGCTACGACATCGAGCGGCCCTGGCGTGAGCTGCCGCAGTCGGATCGTGACTGGCTGCTGTTCACCGAGGAGCAGCCGGTCGTCCAGGTGCAGCCGAAGCGCGACCGGGTCGCGAAGCCGTACAAGGGCAAGTTCTGGAGCGCACGGCAGTTCGTCCTGCACACCCTGGCCGACTCGCAGAGTGAGTCGCAGCGGAAGAAGGTCCTGCAGTTCGTCGAGTCGGGTCCGTGCATGCTGTGCGGTGGCTCGGGGCTGACGCGTGCGGCGCTCGCGGTGACGTTCGGTGGGATGACGATCGCCGACCTCAACGCCCTGCCGCTGTCCGGCGTCGCCGAGGTCCTCCGCCCCACGGCCGAGCTGGCCGACGCCGCTGCCGCGACCTCGCGCACCACCTCGGGTGAGCGCACCGAGGTCGCCGTCGCCATCGCCCGCGACCTGCTCGGCCGCGTCGAGGTGCTCACCGGTCTCGGCCTCGGCTACCTGAGCCTCGACCGCGCGACGCCGACGCTCTCCCCCGGCGAGATGCAGCGCCTCCGCATCGCGACCCAGCTGCGGAGCGGCCTGTTCGGGGTCGTGTACGTCCTCGACGAGCCGAGCGCGGGCCTCCACCCCGCCGACGCCGAGCCGCTGATCCAGGTCCTGGAGGACCTCCGCGCCAGTGGCAACAGCGTCTTCGTCGTCGAGCACGACATGCGCATCGTCCGCCAGGCGGACTGGATCGTCGACGTCGGCCCCGGCGCCGGCACGGCGGGTGGCACCGTCCTCTACAGCGGTCCGGTCGACGGTCTCGCCGACGTCGAGGCCTCCGTCACGCGCCGATTCCTGCAGCCGCGGGGCACCGACCGGGAGGCCCGCCCCACCCGCACACCGATCGGCACCTTGGCACTGCGCGACGTCACCCGCCACAACCTCCGTGGGCTCGACGTCGACCTGCCGCTCGGGGTCCTCACCGCGGTCACCGGCGTCTCCGGCTCCGGCAAGTCCTCACTGGTCGGCGGGGTGCTGCCCGCACTGGCGGTCGACCACCCGACGGTCAGCCGCGTGGTGGAGGTCGACCAGAAGCCGATCGGCCGGACGCCCCGGTCGAACCTCGCCACCTACACCGGCCTGTTCGACGCGGTGCGGACGGCGTTCGCGGCGACCGACGACGCCAAGGCCCGCGGATGGACGGCCGGCAGGTTCTCGTTCAACGTCGCCGGCGGCCGGTGCGAGGTCTGCCAGGGAGAGGGATCCGTCTCCGTGGAACTGCTGTTCCTGCCGGGGAGCTGGGCGCCGTGCCCCGAGTGCCACGGCTCCCGGTACAACGACGAGACGCTCGAGGTCCGCTGGAACGGCGCCACCGTCGCGGACGTCCTCGGCATGACCGTCGACGAGGCCACCCCGTTCCTCGCCCCGATCCCCGCTGCCGCCCGCGCGCTCGAGGCCCTGGGCCAGGTCGGTCTCGGCTACCTGCGACTCGGGCAGCCCGCTCCGGAGCTGTCCGGTGGCGAGGCCCAGCGCATCAAGCTCGCCACCGAACTGCAGCGTGCCCGCTCCGGCCACACGCTCTACGTCCTCGACGAGCCGACGACGGGCCTGCACCCGGCGGACGTCGAGCGCCTGACGGAACAGCTGTCGCAGCTCACCGACGCGGGCAACACGGTCGTCGTCGTGGAGCACTCGATGTCCGTCGTCGCCGCGGCCGACCACGTCATCGACATGGGTCCGTCCGGCGGCGACGCCGGCGGACAGGTCGTCGCGGCCGGCACGCCGGCCGAGGTCGCGGCCTCGCCCGACAGCCGCACGGCCCCGTACCTGCGCGCCGAACTCGGCCTCTGACCGGACCACACACCGGACGGGAGGCGCGGCGCAGTCCCGCCCCACGCCTCCCGTCCGCACTCGTCCACAGATCTCCGGAACGCGCCGAGATGCCGGCGCCTCGGCGGTACCGTCTCGGGATGCAGCACTGGGAGGCCGACGAGGCCCGCAGCCGGCACATGGCGCGGTTCGGCCGACGGGACACCGCGCCTGAGCTCGCGCTCCGACGGGCGCTCCACGCTCGTGGGCGGCGCTTCTTCGTCGATCGTCGGATCAGCAGTCGGACGAGGGCGCGTGCTGACCTGGTCTTCCCCCGCCCACGTGTGGCCGTCTTCGTCGACGGCTGCTTCTGGCACTGGTGCGAGGAACACGCGCACCTGCCGAAGGCGAACGCCGAGCTGTGGCGGGCGAAGCTGCTGGCGAACCGGCAGCGTGACGCCGCGCACGACGCCGTCCTCCGCAGCGAAGGCTGGGCCGTCATCCGGGTCTGGGAGCACGAGGACGTCGAGCGCGCGGCGGACCTCGTGGAAGTCGTGCTCGACCGGTGGACCCGCATCACGTCATGACGACCCGAACCGGCTCAACCCGCCGCTACGAACGCCGCTCGCGCCCGCGGCATTCTCCCCCGACGGACGGCCCGCAGGCTCGACGCGCGCGCCGATGACGGACGGGGGGGCCCCCCCCCACGTGGGACCCGCCCCCCCCCCCCGGCGAGGGTGACCCCC